>NZ_JBJGYN010000002.1:0-245435 GCF_054050015.1 Geodermatophilus sp. SYSU D01176
CCCCCCCCCCCCCCCCCCCCCCCCCCCCCCCCCCCCCCCCCCCCCCCCCCCCCCCCCCCCCCCCCCCCCCCCCCCCCCCCCCCCCGCCCCCCCCCCCCCCCCCCCCCGCCCCCCCCCCCCCCCCCCCCCCCCCCCCCCCCCCCCCCGGACAGCAGCAGGGCCCCGACGGAGACTCCGTCGGGGCCCTGCTGGGTGGTGCGGGTGATCAGTCGCGCGGCTCCTGCGGCCGGCCACCGTCGGAGGGACGACCGGAGGTGGTGAGCTCCCGGTCGGCCTCCGCGGCGGCGAGGCCGTGCTCGTCGCGCCGCTGCTCGAGCTCGACCTGCGCCGGCTCCTCGATCGGCTTGAAGAACCCGCGGATGGCCCGGCGGGCGCCGCCCACCTGGTTCATCCGCTTGGGCACCGGAGCGCCGCCGTAGGCCAGCTGGCCGTGGCCGTGCTCGTCGACCGGGCCGAGGGGCTGGTGCACCTCGATGAACTCGCCGTGCGGGAGCCGCCGGATGACGCCGGTCTCCAGGCCGTGCTCGAGGACCTCGCGGTCGTGCTTCTGCAGGCCCAGGCAGATCCGGTAGGTGGTCACGTAGGCGATCGGCGGGAGGATGATCAGCCCGATCCGGCCGGCCCAGGTCATCGCGTTGAGGCTGATGTCGAACTTCTCCGCGATGACGTCGTTCCCGCCCGAGATCATGAGGACCACGTAGAAGGCGAGCGCCATCATGCCCAGCGAGGTGCGCACCGGCACGTCGCGGGGACGCTGCAGCAGGTGGTGCGAGGCCGTGTCCCGGGTCAGCTTGCGCTCGATCATGGGGTACAGCGCGAGGAGCGTGAAGAGGATGCCGGGGAGCACGACGGTCGGCCAGAACAGCGCCGGGATCGTGTAGTTGCCCGGCAGGTTGATGTCCCACGCCGGGAACAGACGCGTCGAGCCGTCGAGGAACATGACGTACCAGTCGGGCTGTGACGCGGCCGAGACCTGCGCCGGGTTGTACGGACCCCACAGCCACACCGGGTTGATCTGCACCAGACCACCGAGCGCGGCGCAGACGCCGAACACGATGAAGAACAGGCCACCCGCCTTGCCGGCGAAGGCCGGGAAGAGCCGGTTGCCGACCACGTTGTGCTCGGTCCGCCCCGGGCCGGGGAACTGGGTGTGCTTCTGCTTGACCAGGATCAGCAGGTGCACCGCGATCAGCGCCAGGATGATCGCCGGGACGATCAGCACGTGGACGATGTACATCCGGCCGACGATGAACTCGCCGACGTAGTCGCCGTTGAAGACCGCCCAGTGCACCCAGGTGCCCACGACCGGGATGGACAGGATGATCGCCGAGACGATCCGCAGCCCCGTGCCCGAGAGCAGGTCGTCCGGCATGGAGTAGCCGGTGAAGCCCATGGCGAACGAGAGCACCAGCAGGGCGATCCCGATCAGCCAGTTCGTCTCGCGCGGCCGCCGGAAGGCACCGGTGAAGAAGATGCGCAGCAGGTGGATGACGATCGAGGCGACGAACAGCAGCGCCGCCCAGTGGTGCAGCTGACGCATGAAGAGGCCGCCGCGGACGTCGAACGAGATGTACAGCGTCGACTCGTAGGCAGCGGACATCTCAGCGCCCCGCAGGGGCGCGTACGTGCCCTCGTAGACGACCTCGCGCATCGAGGCGTCGAAGAAGAAGGTCAGGTAGGTGCCGGACAGCAGGAGGACGACGAAGGAGTAGAGCGCGATCTCGCCGAGCAAGAACGACCAGTGGTCGGGGAAGACCTTGTTGAGGGTGCGACGGAGCGGGCCGGCGACGATCAGGCGGTCGTCGACCTCCAGCGCCGCCTTGCCCAGTCGCGTGGTCGGGACACCCGGCGCTGTGGCGGTACGGGCCATCAGATGCGCTCCCGGTTCCAGTAGGTGGGGCCAACAGCCTCAATGTAGTCACTACGCGCTACGAAGTAGCCCTCGTCGTCGACAGTGATCGGCAGCTGGGGCAGCGGGCGGGTGGCCGGACCGAAGACCGGCTTGGCGCCCTGCGTCACGTCGAACTGCGACTGGTGGCACGGGCACAGGATGCGGCTGGTCTCCTGCTCGTAGAGCGAGACCGGGCAGCCGGCGTGGGTGCAGATCTTCGAGTAGGCGACGTAGTCGCCGTAGCCGAAGTCCTCCTGGCCGGTGCGGGGGCGGTCGATCGACATCTGCTCCGGGCGCAGCCGGATGAGCATCGTCGCGGCGTCGGACTCCCGGTTGCCGCCGCTGACCGCCGGGAAGACCGTCTCCAGGGAACCGGGCTCCTGGTCGCCGGGGCGGATGGGGCTGCCGTCGTCGCGGAGGAGGCGGACGCCTTCGGCCCAGCTGGTGGTGCCCAGCGGGTTGCCGGTGTTGGGGTTGCGGATCAGGCCACCGAGAGGCATCAGCAGCATCAGGCCCAGACCGCTGCCCATGAACACCAGCGAGCGGGTGATGAGCTTGCGGCGGGCCAGGCCGCTGTTGTGCAGACCGCCGACGAGGGTCGCGCCGGTGGTGACCCGGTCGAAGTGCGACCCGTCGTGCTTGTCCTGCACCGCGGTCTCGTGCGGGAGCAGCTTCTTGGTGTAGAGCACCATACCGACGCCGACCAGGATCAGGGCCAGCCCGCCGAGCGCCCCGATCATCGGGGTGAAGACGGCGCTCCAGCCCCCCTCGGTGATGGTCCACTGCCAGTCGGGGAGGAACCAGCCGGAGCCGACGTAGATGACGAACGCCGCGAAGGCGGCCAGCCCGGCGAGGCCGAAGGTCAGCGCGACCTGGCGGACGGCCTGCCGCTCCACCGGGGAGCCCGGCTCGGGACCCGGGTCGACGTGCAGGACCTGCACGGAGTCGTACCGGGCGCCCAGCAGGTCGAGCTCCTCACGCGACATGGTCGCGAGCTGCTGGGGGCTGTAGTCGTCGTCCGGGCCGCCGTGCAGGGGGCCGGGGACGTCCGCGCCGCCGGTGGAGCCGGGGGCGCTCTCGCGCGTGCTCACGCTGCTGCCTCCTCGCCGACGCCCGTGGTCAGCGCTCGTGGTGCCGTGGTGGAGATGGTGCGCGCCCTCACGCCTTGCTGCCCATCCAGAAGATGCCGAACAGCAGGGCGGCCACACCGACGACCCAGATGACGACGCCCTCGGCGACCGGGCCGATGCGCCCGACGCCGAAGCCACCCGGGTCGGCCTGCTCCTTGACGGTCTGGATGTAGTTGATGATGGAGCGCTTCTCCTCGGGCGTGAGCTGGTTGTCCCCGAAGATCGGCATGTTCTCGGGGCCGCTCAGCATCGCGGTGTAGATCTCGAGGTCGTTGGCGTCCTCGAGGCTCGGGGCCCGCTTGCCGGAGGAGAGTGCGCCGCCCTCGCCGACGAAGTTGTGGCAGGAGGCGCAGTTGAGCCGGAACAGCTCGCCGCCCTCGGCCAGGTCGCCTTCGCGCAGGTCGCCGGAGGGCAGCGTGGGCCCGCCGCCGTTGGCCTGCACGTAGGCCATCAGCTGGTCGATCTCCTCGTCGGAGAAGACCGCCGGTTTGTCGGGGGCCTGGGCCTCCTGGCGGACCAGGGGCATGCGACCGGTGTGCACCTGGAAGTAGACGGCGGCCTCGCCGACGCCGATCAGCGAGGGGCCGCGGGTGGGCACACCCTCGAGGTTCTCGCCGTGGCAGGTGATGCAGCTGCGTTCGTACAGCTCGCGGCCGGCGGCCTCGGCGGAGGACTCGCTGGCGGTGCTCTCCTCGGTCGCGTGCGCGGGCGCGAGCACCGAGTAGAGGGTGCCGGTGAGCACCAGGGCGGCCATCAGGCCGGCCACGTTGGCGACACGGCGGCGCTGCTTGGAGCGGCGCCGGGCGCGGGCCGCGGCGGCGGGGGACCCGTCGGCGGGACGGCGGGACCAGCGGCGGAGGCCGCGGTGCGCCCCCTCGTCGGACGGGGCGTCGGACTGCGGGTTCGTGGTGGACACCGTTTCCCTAGCGGATCAGGTAGATCGTGGCGAAGAGCCCGATCCACACGACGTCGACGAAGTGCCAGTAGTAGGAGACCACGATGGCCGAGGTCGCCTGTGCCGGCGTGAAGCGGCCCATGGTGGACCGGATGAGCATGTAGATGAAGGCGACGAGGCCACCGATGACGTGGAGTCCGTGGAAGCCCGTGGTGAGGTAGAAGACCGTCCCGTAGGTGGACGACGAGATCGACGTCCCCTCCTCGACGAGCTGCACGTACTCGAAGCCCTGGCCGAGCACGAAGATCAGACCCATCACGAAGGTGATCGTGAACCAGCGCCGCAGGCCGTAGACGTTGCCCTGCTCGGCGGCGAAGACGCCGAGCTGACAGGTGACCGAGGAGGCCACCAGGATGATCGTGAACGTCAGCGCGTACGGCAGGTTGAGATGGGTCGGTTCCGGTGGCCATCCCTCGAGGGCCCGGGCGCGCGCCGTGAAGTACATGGCGAACAGGCCGGCGAAGAACATCAGCTCGCTGGAGAGCCAGATGATCGTGCCGACGCTCACAAGGTTCGGTCGGGTCAGGGAGTGCACCCGGGAGGTGTCGAAGGTGCTGCTCGCCAGGGGAGCCGTTGTCACCGGGCCATCATGGCATCGCTCCCGGCAAGGTCACGACCGCGGGTGGGATGTCGGAGCGGCGCCGTGACCTCGTCGATACCGACATCCCGGGCTGCCTGGCCGGCGCGCCCCCTGCCACTACGCTCGGCGCCGTGAGTGACGCCGCCCCGGCCACCGTCCTGGTCTACAGCTCCCGGCCCGAGGTGCGGGCCGCCGTCCGCACCGCGGTGGGCCGCCGCCCGGCCACCGACGTGGGTCCCCTGACCTGGGTCGAGTGCGCCACCGGCGAGGACGTCGTCGACACCGTCGACGACGGCGGTGTGGACCTGTGCATCCTCGACGGCGAGTCGCAGCCCACCGGCGGCCTGGCGCTGGCCCGCCAGCTCACCGTGGAGGTCGCCGACCACCCCGCGCTGTGCGTCCTGATCGCCCGACAGCCCGACCGGTGGCTCGCCCACTGGTCGCGGGCCGACGCCACCCTGCCCCTCCCGGTCGACCCGCTGACCGCCCCCGCCGTGGTCGCCGGCCTGCTGCGCGACCGCGTGGGACGGCGCCCGGTCGTCCGGTGAGCACCCGACCGACCTGGCCGGCCCTGCTCACCCGCCTGCTCGCGCGCGAGGACCTCTCGGCCGACGACACCGCCTGGGCGATGCGCGAGGTCATAACCGGCGAGGCCACGCCGGCGCAGATCGCCGCCTTCGCCGTCGCGCTGCGCGCCAAGGGCGTGGCGCCGCAGGAGCTCGGCGGGCTGTCGGCGGAGATGCTGGCCCAGGCGACGCCGGTCGAGCTGCCGCTGGCCTCGGTGGACATCGTCGGCACCGGGGGCGACGGCGCGCACACCGTCAACATCTCCACGATGGCCGCCGTCGTCACCGCGGCCGCCGGGGTGCCGGTCGCCAAGCACGGCGGACGCGCCGCCTCGTCGTCCTCCGGCGCCGCCGACGTGCTGGAGGCGCTGGGTGTGGTCATCGACCTGCCGGCGTCGGCCGTCGCGCGCTGCGTCGAGGAGGCCGGCATCGGCTTCTTCTTCGCACCGGTCTTCCACCCGGGCATGCGGCACGCCGCCGCGCCGCGGCGGGAGATGGGCATCGCGACGGTGTTCAACATGCTGGGCCCGCTCACCAACCCGGCACGCCCGGCGGCGGCGGCCATCGGCTGCGCCGACCTCCGGATGGCGCCGGTGCTGGCCGAGGTGCTCGCCGCGCGCGGCACGCGGGCCCTGGTCTTCCGGGGGGACGACGGCCTCGACGAGCTCACCACCGCGACGACGTCCTCGGTGTGGGTCGTCCGCGGCGGCGAGGTGGAGCCCGACCGGGTCGACCCGACGGCGCTGGGCATCGCCGAGCCGCCGGCCGGTGCGCTGCGGGGCGGCGACCCGGCGTTCAACGCGGAGGTCTTCCGGCGGGTGCTGGCCGGTGAGGCCGGTCCGGTGCGCGACGCGGTGCTGCTCAACGCGGCCGCCGCGCTGGCGGCGTTCGGCGAGCGTCCGACGCGGCTGCACGACGCCCTGGCCGCGGGCCTGGAGCAGGCGGCGGCCGCGGTGGACGACGGGCGGGCGGAGGCCCGGCTGGCGCGCTGGGTGGAGACCAGCCGGGCGCTGCGGAGCTGACGGTCCCGTCCCAGGGGCCGCCGCGAGCGGGCGAGCGGTGGGAGGCGAGGGGGTCCCTTCTCAGTCGGCGGTGTCCAGGCCGATGGAGAACGCCGCCTCGAGGTCGTGCCGTGAGTAGGCGCGGAAGGCGATGTGCGTCTCGGTCTCCAGGACGCCGGGCACCTTGTTGATGCGGCCGGCGATCACCTCCGCGACCTGGTCGAACTCGCGGACCCGCACGATCGCGATGAGGTCGACCTCGCCGGCGGTGGAGTAGACCTCGCTGACGCCGTCGAGGCCGGCGACGGCCTCGGCCACCTCGGGGATCGCGTCGGTGGCCGCGTCGATCATGACGATGGCGGTGATCACGCCGGGGATGCTAGAAGGACCCCACTGCCCCCCACCACTCGCTCCGCTCGCGGCGGGTCCCTGCAGCGGGGCCGTCCAAGCACGTCACCGGCTCGGCGCGGGCCCCTGCAGGAGGGCCGTTCCAGCAGGTCACCGGCTCATGGCGGCGCCGCGGGGGACCCGCTCGGGCCGGGCACGGGTGCCCAGGGCGCGGCCGTCGGCGAACGGGTCGCGCCCGGCGCGGCCGGCCTCCACCCGCTCGAGGAAGTCGCTGTACCCGCCGGTGCCGGGCACCGGGCAGGCCAGCGTGCCGTCGACCTGGACCAGCCGGGTGCCGGGCTTCTCCATCCAGCGCAGCACCAGCTCGGTCTCGTCGACCGAGGCGGCCAGCTCCCCGTCGGGGCCCAGCGGCGTCTCGGCCGTGGCCAGCAGCCCCTCGAGGGTCGCCCGCACCGAGCTGCCCCGCGCCGCGCAGCCGGCGGCCACCAGCCGGCCCCGGCGGACGACGGACAGCTGCCAGCCGCCCTCGCCGTCCGGGCGGGCCAGCACCAGCTCGGGCACCGCCGCGAGGGACTCCAGCCGCTGGCGGCGGCGTACCGCGCGCACCAGCGTGGCGACCCGGTCGCGGAGGACGGCGGCGTCCTCGTAGCGCTCCTCGCGGGCCAGCCGCTCGACGCGGGCCAGCAGCGGCGACAGCAGGGCGTGCGGATCGGCGGCCACGGCGGTCCGCAGGACGGCGGCGAGCGCCCCGTAGTCCTCCACCGACTGGGCGCCGGTGCACGGGGCACCGCAGCGGCCCATGCCGGCCAGGGCGCAGGCGGTACCCAGCACCCGCACCGACAACCGGCCGGTGCACTGGCGCAGCGGCAGCGCCTCGTGCACGGCGGCCACCGCCGCGTCGGCCGCGCGCCGGTCGGGGAAGGGCCCGAGGAACACCCCGGCGCCCGGGCGGACCCGGCGGACCACCGACAGCCGGGGGAAGGGCTCCTCGGTCAGCCGGACCCACAGCGCCCGCTCGGGGAACCGCGAGCGCCGGTTGTAGCGCGGCTTGTGCTCGGCGATCAGCCGGAGCTCGCGGACGGCGGCCTCGAGGTCGTGGGCGCACGGGATCGCGTCGACCCGCTGGGCCAGCGCCACCATCTCGGTCATCCGGCTGCGCTGCTCGCCGGCGGTGAAGTAGCTGCGCACCCGGCTGCGCAGGTCGGTCGACGTACCCACGTAGAGGGGCTCGTCGCGCGGACCGCGGAACAGGTAGACGCCGGGGCCGTGCGGGACGTCGTCGGCCAGGTGCCGCTTGCGCAGCCGGTCGGGGTCGACCTGGCGGGTGAGGCCGGTCAGCTCCTCCAGGCTGGTGATGCCCAGCGGGCCCAGCCGCTCGAACAGCCCGTGCAGCACGTCGACGGTGGCGCGGGCGTCGGCCAGCGCCCGGTGGCAGGGCTCGGTGCTGGTGCGGAAGTACGGCGCGAGGGTGGCCAGCTTGCAGTTGGGCACCTCGTCGCGGGTGAGCAGCCGGCGGGCGAGGACGGCGGTGTCGACCGAGGCCGTGGCGGGCCAGGCGATGCCGTTGTCCGCGCAGGCGGCCCGGAGGAACCCGAGGTCGAACGGGGCGTTGTGGGCGACCAGCACCGCTCCGCGGGCGAACTCGAGGAAGAGCGGCAGCACCGAGCCGATGCGCGGCGCCGCGGCCACCATCGTCGAGGTGATCCCGGTGAGCACGCTGATGTAGGGCGGGATCTCGCAGCCCGGGTCGACGAGGGTCTGGAACTCGCCGAGCACCTCCCCGCCGCGCACCTTGACCGCGCCGATCTCGGTGATCGCGCTGTCCTTGGGCGACCCGCCGGTGGTCTCCAGGTCCACCACGACGAAGGTCACCTCCGCCAGCGGGGTGCCCAGCTCGTCGATGGTGGCCTGTTCGTAGCGGGGCAGCCCGGCCGCGGCGCGGGCCGCCGTCCCGGCCAGGCGAGCGGGGGAGAGCGGCACCGGCCGGGCGGGGGAAGGGCGCACGGGGCGGACGGTAGGTCGGGGCGCTGACAGTCCCGGGGACGCGCGCCGGGGACCAGGACCTCCTCGCTCTTCCGGGGGACCCGGGCACCGTCCTCTGGTGCGCCCGCGGGGCCGCCGGGGACCATCGCGTCGAGGACCGCTGCGGTCCCCGACTCGCAGAGGTGGTCCGTGCACTCGCTCTCCCGGTGGCGCCCCGGCCGTCGCGCGGTGGCGTCCCTGTCCGTCGGCATCGTCGTGCTCGCCGCCGTGCTGACGTCGGCGACGCCCGCGGCGGCCGACCCCGCAGGCCCGGCCGTCGCGACCGCCAGCCTCCTGCACAGCCCCGAGCTCGACGAGTTGCAGCGGCGCGCTGCCGGTGTGCAGGCCGACCTGCAGGAGCGGCAGTCCCGGGTCCTCGCGGCCCGGGAGGCCCTCGCCGCTGCCGAGGCGACCGCGGCTCAGGCGGAGGCCGACATCGTCGCGGCGGACGCCGACCTCGCTCGGGCCCGGGCCGAGGTGGCCCGCCACGCCTCGGCGGTGTACCGGGACGCCGGCGAGGTCACGCCGCTGTCGGTGCTGCTGTCCGGTGGGGGGCCCGGGGACGTCGTCGCCGCGGGGGGCCTGCTCGACGCTGCCGAGCGGCACGCGGCCGCGGTGGTCGCCGCGGCGGAGCGTCGACGGCAGGAGGCGGCGGCGCGGCGGGCGGAGGCGGAGCGGACGCGGG
Source organism: Geodermatophilus sp. SYSU D01176 (assembly GCF_054050015.1). Lineage (NCBI taxonomy): Bacteria > Bacillati > Actinomycetota > Actinomycetes > Geodermatophilales > Geodermatophilaceae > Geodermatophilus > Geodermatophilus sp. SYSU D01176. Next base: position 9,179 of record NZ_JBJGYN010000002.1, read on the forward strand.
AGACCGCCCGTGCGCGAGCGGCGGAGCTCACGACCGAGACCACCGAGCTGGAGGCGGCCGCGGCCGCGGCGAGCCGGGACCTGGAGGCCGCCGTCGCCGCCGTCGACCGGCAGCTGGGTCGGCAGCGGGAGGAGCAGCGGGCAGCCGGCCGGCAGGCGGCGGCCGACTGGCACGGGTACCTCGGCGAGCTGGCCGCGGCCGGCGTCGCGCCGCCGCCGGCCGCGGTGCTGCGCGACCCGGCGGCGAGCCTGCCCGACGGGCTGGTGCCGGTGCCGGCGGCCGGCGGTGGCGTGCAGGCCGGGGCGGCCCAGCTGCCCGGCGCACCGGATCCCCTGGTCGTCCCCTCGGCCGAGGCGGTCGCCGCGGTCAGCGCCGCAGTGGACACGCTGGACCTGCCCTACGTCCCCGGCGCGGCGGGGCCGGACGCGTGGTCCTGCGGATCGCTGGTGCACGCCGTCTACGCCTCGGTGGGGATCGACCTCCCGGACGACCAGGCGGGACTCCACGCGGTGACCACGCCGGTCGACCCGGCCGACGTCCTCCCGGGGGACCTGGTCTTCCTCGGTGCCGGGCGATCCGGTCCGGGCAACGTGGGCATCGCCCTCGACGGGCGGACGGTGCTGGCGGCCGACGCCCGCGCCGGTGCCGTGGTGGTCGGCCGTCCGGCGGCCGACCGGGTGCTGGGCGCCGGGCGGCCCGGCCTCGGGCCACGCGCGGCCGTCCCCGCGACCGGACCGTCCGGCGGGGCGCTGCCCGTCGAGTGCGGCGACGTGCGGTACCCGCCCGAGACCTCCGGAGGGCGGGCGTGGGGCGGTTTCCCGAACGGGCTGATCCCGCCCAGCGCGATGTGCCCGCTGGGGGTCGCCGGCCACCTGCTGCGCTGCGACGCGGCGGCGGCCTACCGGGGGATGAGCAGCGCCTTCGCCGGTGCCTTCGGGACACCGCTGTGCCTCACCGACTCCTACCGGAGCTACGCCGGCCAGGTGCGGCTGTACGGCGAGAAGCCGGCGCTCGCGGCGGTGCCGGGCACCAGCGACCACGGCTGGGGCCTGGCCGTCGACCTGTGCGGTGGCGTCGAGCGGTTCGGGACGGTGGAGTACGCCTGGATGGTGGCCAACGCCGGCCGCTTCGGCTTCCTGCACCCGCGCTGGGCCGATCCCGGCAACGGCCGCGAGGAGCCCTGGCACTGGGAGTACGCCGGCGGCTGAGCCGGAACTGTCGGTGCCCGCTCCTAGCGTCCTGCCCGGATCGACCGGGGCCTCGGACGGCCTTGCGCGACCAGGGTCGGCCGGCTGAGGAGGAGACCGTGCACATCGACTGCGACACCTGCACCGCCCGCGGCACCGGCTGCGGGGACTGCGTCGTCACCGTGCTGCTGGGAGCGCCGCCGGGCCGGCGCGGGACCGACCCCACCGTGGTGCCGATCACCGGCCGGCGGGACGACGGGCGCACCGCGGAGGACGTCGTCGTGCTGCCGCCGGGGGTGGTCGTGGAGTTCGACGAGGTCGAGCGCCGCGCCGTCCGGGTGCTGGCCGACGCCGGTCTGGTGCCGCCGCTGCGCCACGAGCACCCCACCCGGCCCGCCCCCGTCCGGCGGGCCGCGCCTCAAAGGCGAACCCGCGGACAGGGCACCGGGCGGCGCACCGGCTGATCCAGGGCGCCGCTCCGTCTGTCGCCCGCACGGGTGACCGGCCGCGTGGCGAGCCGGCGACGCGGCGCTGACCTCACGGTTCACCGTGCCCCCGTTCGCCACTCCTCGCACGGCCCCCGTACGGTGACGCGGTCCGGCCGGGTGGTCGTCACCACCATCCGGTGACCTCGGCCGGTCACCGCCGAATCGCCCGACGCGCCGCACCGGCGCCGAGGGGGAACCAGGGACCCACCGCAGCACTGGGGTGAGTTCTCCCGCGCGCCGCTCCGCCGGGGCGCGGGGATAGGGCGCCTTCTTCCCAGCCCCAACCCGTCAGCCAACTCGGTAGGCGGTCGCTGGGGAAGAACGGAGAGCCGCCGCCCGTGGCGACCCCCGCCCTGCCCTGGGGCATGCCGTCGATCAGTTCCAGCCCACCCCTCGGCCGCGTTCCGCCGCGCCACCCCGTCCCGCGACACCCCGTCCCGCGCCACCCCGTCCCGCGGCATCGTCCGCGGACTCGTACGGGCAGCACCGCCACCCTCGCCCTGACGCTGGTCCCAGGGACCGCCGCCGCGGACCCGGAGGAGACCACCAGCGCCGCGCGGGCCGCTGAGCGGGCCGCCCGGGCCGCCCACGAGCTCGAGGTCGTCACCGAGCAGGTGAACGAGGCCCGCGAGACCCTCGCGCAGCAGCAGGCCGCCGACCATGCGGCCGCCGGGGCCCAGGCGCAGCTCGACGCGCTCGACGGCCACATCCGCCAGGTCGCCCGCGCGGCCTTCACCTCCACCTCCGGCGACGGCATGGCCGAGCTGGACCTGCTGATGACCAGCGGGTCGGCCGAGGAGTTCGTCTCCCGGCTGGCCACCCTCGACGCGATCGCCGGGCACACCACCGAGGTGCTCCACGAGGTGGCCGACTCCGCCGCCGCCCGGCGCACGCTGGACGACGTCACCGCCCGCCAGGCCCGGCTCGAGGCGGACATCGCCGACTACCAGGCGCAGTACGATGCGCTGTCGGCGCCGCAGCAGCAGGAGGTCGTGGCCGCGCACGCCGGGCAGCCGGTGACCGCCGCGCCCGCGGCCGCGGCCAGCGGCGTCGCGCAGGCCGCCGTCGACACCGCGCTGGCCCAGGTCGGTGACGTCCACGTGTGGGGTGCCGGCGGGCCGGATGCCTTGGACTGCTCCGGGCCGACCCAGTACGCGTACGCCGCGGCCGGCATCAGCCTGCCGCACTCGTCGCGGATGCAGGCGACGATGGGCACCGCGGTGTCCCGGGCCGACCTGCAGCCGGGCGACCTGGTCTTCTACTACAGCCCGGTCGGCCACGTGTCGATGTACATCGGCAACGGCCAGCTGGTGCACGCCTCCACCCTCGCGCGGCCGGTGGAGGTGGTGAGCGTGGACTCGATGGGCGGCATCGTCGCCATGCGCCGCATGGCCTGACAGCGGTTCGCGGGTTGGTCGGAGGGTGGGTCAACTGGTGAGATCGGCGATCTCTCACGCGTCGAGGCCGGTGACCGTACGAGACCGCCGATCTCGCCGCCGCGACGGCACGAACCGTCAACCGATCAGCACACCGCTGTGAGGCGATGACATCGTCGGCCCACCGGCCGACCCCGCCGTGCCGCTGCGATCGGGGACCGCACCGTGGCCAGGCGCCGTCCCCGGCCGCCGTGGAGCCGCTGCCCGTGTCCCGGTCGGTGGAAGGACCCCCTCCTCCCCACCCCTCGCCCGCTCGGGGCGGTGCCCTGGAGGGGGCCTGCGGGCTCCGCGACCGGTCCAGCGCCGCTGGGTGCCGGCCTCGGCCGCTGCGGTGCCCGACCTAGGATCGGCCGGGTGAGCGAGGCGGGCGGGACGAGCTCCCGCCGGGCCGCGCTGCTGGTCGCGGTCGTGCTGGGCGCCGCCCTCGCCGTCGTCCTCGTCGTGGTCCCGCCGTGGACGGTGCTGACCGAGCCGGCGGGCGGGCGCACCCCGGTCGACCCGTCCTCGGTCCTCCCGCCGGACCGGCTGGCCCGCGCCGAGGCCTTCGCCGCGGCGCTGCGCCCGGCGTCGCTGACCTCGCTGGTGCTGGGCCTGGCCGTCTCCGCGGCGCTGGGGCTGACGCCGCTCGGCGCGCGGCTGGTGCGCGCCGTCGCGAGACCGTTGGGCGGCGGCCGGCTCGCCCAGGTGCTGCTCGGCACGGCCGTCGTGGTCGGGGTGGGCCGGCTGGCCACCCTCCCGGTCTCGGCGTACGCGGAGGTCGTCCGGCACCGGTACGGCCTGTCCACCCGCGGGTGGGGGCTGTGGCTGCGCGACGTCACCGTCTCGACCGCCATCGGTGCCGCGCTCACGGCCCTGGCGTTGATGAGCTTCCTGTGGCTGGTCCGCCGGGCGCCGCGCACCTGGTGGGCGTGGGGGACCGCCGTGGCCGCGGGCTTCGTCGTCGTGGGCTCGTTCCTCTCCCCGGTGGTGATCGAGCCGGCGTTCAACCGCTTCGAGCCGCTGCCGGCCGGGGAGCTGCGCACCCGGCTGCTCGACCTGGCGGAGGAGAACGGCACCCCCGTGCAGGACGTGCTGGTGTCCGACGCCTCCCGGCGGACGACGGGGCTGAACGCCTACGTCTCCGGGTTCGGCTCGACCCGCCGCGTCGTCCTCTACGACACGACCCTGGAGCAGCTCCCCGAGGACGCCGTCGTCTCGATCGTGGCGCACGAGCTCGGCCACGTCGTCCACCGCGACGTCCTCACCGGCACGCTCGTCGGTGCGCTGGGTGCCGCGGGCGCCGTGGCGCTGTGCGGGTGGCTGCTGTCCTGGACACCGCTGCTGCGCCGCGCGGGCGTCCAGTCGCCCGCCGACCCGGCCGTCGTCCCCCTGGTGCTGCTCCTGCTGTCGCTGGGCGGGCTGCTGAGCACCCCGGTGCAGAACCTGGTGTCGCGGCACGTGGAGGCGCGCGCCGACCTGCGGGCGCTCGAGCTGACCGGGGACGCCGGGGCGTTCACCGCGATGCAGCGGGAGCTGTCCGCGACCAACCTCAGCGACCCGGACCCGCCCGACGCGTGGCAGTGGTTCTTCGGCTCGCACCCGACCGCCGCGCAGCGCATCGCGTTCGCGGAGGACTGGCAGCGGCTGGAGGACGCCGGGTGAGGACCCTGGTCGTCACCAACGACTTCCCGCCGCGCCAGGGCGGCATCCAGACGTTCGTGGCCGCGCTGCTGGCCCGCCGCCCGCCGGGGTCGCTGGTCGTGCTCGCCTCCCGCTCCCCCGGCTGGGAGGCCCACGACGCCGCGCTGCCCTACGAGGTGGTGCGCCACCCCACCGGCATGCTGCTGCCCACCCCGGGCGCGGCACGCGCGGCGGCCGGCCTCGCCCGCCGGCACGGCTGCGACACCGCCTTCTTCGGAGCCGCCGCGCCGCTGGGGCTGCTCGCGCCGGCGCTGCGGGAGGCCGGGGTCCGGCACCTCGTCGGCGCGACCCACGGCCACGAGACCGGCTGGGTCGCGCTACCGGGGGCGCGGCAGGTCGTGCGGCGGATCGCCGCCGGTCTCGACGTGCTGACCTACATCAGCGACTACACCCGCGACCGGCTGGCACCGGCGCTGGGCCGCGTCACCCGGATGGCGCAGCTGTCGCCGGGGGTGGACGTCGACCGCTTCACCCCGGACGCCGACGGGACGGCCGTGCGACGCCGCTACGGGCTGGGGACGGCGCCGGTCGTCGTCTGCGTGTCCCGGCTGGTGCCCCGCAAGGGCCAGGACGTGCTGGTGGCGGCCTGGCCGCGGGTGCTGGCGGGGCACCCCGGCGCGCGGCTGCTGCTGGTCGGCGGCGGCCCGCTGGAGGAGCGCCTGCGGCGGGAGGTCGCGGCGCGCGGGCTGGGGCACTCCGTCGTCCTCACGGGGCCGGTGCCACCGGCCGGCCTGCCCGAGCACTACGCGGCCGGCGACGTCTTCGCCATGCCCTGCCGCACCCGCCGCGGGGGCCTGGACGTCGAGGGGCTGGGCATGGTGTACCTGGAGGCGGCGGCCTGCGGGCGGCCGGTGGTGGCCGGCACCTCCGGCGGGGCCCCCGAGACGGTGCAGGAGGGCGTGACCGGCCACGTGGTCGCCGACCCGCGGTCGCCCGAGCAGGTGGCCGCGGTGGTCAGCGGGCTGCTGGACGACCCGGAGCGGGCACGACGGATGGGCGCGGCCGGCCGGGCGTGGGTCGAGCAGCGCTGGTCCTGGACGTCGATCGCCGAGACCTTCGAGACCCTGCTGCAGCCCGCACAGCACTGAGCCCCGCCCCGCACGCAGCGGGACGGGGCTCGGTGCCGTCGGTTCAGCGCGCGTAGAGCGCCTCGACCTCGTTGTCGAACTCCTTGAGCACCACGGACCGCTTGAGCTTCAGGCTGGGCGTCAGCATCCCGTTGTCCTCGGTGAAGTCGGTGCCGAGCACCCGGTACCTCTTGATCGCCTCGGCCTGGGACACCGCCTTGTTCGCGTCGGCCACCGCGGCCTCGATCTCGGCGAGCACGTCGGGGTCCTCGGCCAGCCGGGCCGCGGTCAGGCTCGTGTCCTTGCCCTTGGACTCCAGCCACAGCGGCAGCGCCTCCTCGTCGAGGGTGACCAGGGCGGCGATGAAGGGACGCTGGTCGCCGACGACGATGCACTGGCTGACCAGCCGGTGGGCGCGCAGCCGGTCCTCGAGGACGGCGGGGGCCACGTTCTTGCCGCCCGCGGTCACCAGGATCTCCTTCTTGCGCCCGGTGATCTTCACGAACCCGTCGGCGTCGATCTCGCCGAGGTCGCCGCTGTGGAACCAGCCCTCGGCATCGATGGCCTCGGCGGTGGCCGTCTCGTTCTTCCAGTAGCCGCGCATCACGATGCCGCCCCGGATGAGGATCTCTCCGTCGTCGGCGATCGCGAAGCCGACGCCGGGCAGCGGGCGGCCGACGGTGCCGATGCGCAGCGCGGCGTCGTGGTTGACCGACGCGGCGGCGGTGGTCTCGGTGAGGCCGTAGCCCTCGAAGACGGTGACGCCGATGCCGCGGAAGAAGTGGCCGAGCCGCTCGCCGAGCGGGGCGCCGCCGGAGATGGCGCCCTGGCACCGGCCGCCGAGCGCGGCGCGCAGCTTGCCGTAGACGAGCCGGTCGAACAGGGCGTGCTGGGCGCGCAGTGCGAGGCCCGGGCCGCCGGTGTCCTGGGCCCGGGACCAGTCGATGGCCACCTGGGCGGCCTTGTCGAAGATCCTGCCCTTGCCGTCGCCTTCCGCCTTGGCCTTGGCGCCGTTGTAGACCTTCTCGAACACCCGGGGGACGGCGAGCACGAAGGTCGGCCGGAACTCGCCGAGGTCCTCGACCAGGTTCTTCACGTCCGGGGTGTGACCGATGACGGTGCGGGTCTTGACCGCGCCGACCTGCAGGACGCGGGCGAGCACGTGGGCCAGCGGGATGAACAGCAGCAGCGACCCCTGCGGGTTCATGAATCGGGTGAGCAGGCTCATCCCGTTGCCGACCTCGAACAGGAAGTTGCGGTGGGTGAGCTCGCAGCCCTTGGGCCGGCCGGTGGTGCCGCTGGTGTAGATCAGCGTGGCCAGGCTGTCGGCGGTCAGGGTCGCGCGGCGGGCGTCGAGCTCGCTGTCGGGCACGTCCTGGCCGGCGACGGCGAGAGTCCCGACGGCGTCGTCGTCGATGACGAAGACGGACGCGAGGTCCGGCGCCTGGTCGCGGACGGACTCGACGGCCGCGGCGTGCTCGTCGCGCTCCACGACGATGGCGGTGGCGCCGGAGTCGGACAGGATCCAGGCGACCTGGTCGGGGCTGGAGGTCTCGTAGATGGGGACGACGACGCCGCCTGCGGTCCAGATGGCGAAGTCGAAGACCGTCCACTCGTAGCGGGTCTTGGCCTGCAGGGCGACCCGGTCGCCGGCGGCCACGCCGGCCGCGATCAGGCCCTTGGCCACGCCGCGGACCTCCTCGCCGAACTGCCGCCAGGTCACGTCGACCCACCGGCCGTCCACGCGGCGGCGCAGCCCGGTCTGGTCGCCGTGCTGGGTGACGTTCTCGACCAGCATGTCGGTCAGTGCCTCGTCAGGGCCCACCTCGGTGGTCGCGGGAACGCTGAACTCGCGCACGCCTCGTCCTCTCCTGCCCGCCCGGTCCCGGGCACCGTCGCCCGCAGCCCCGGTCGCGGGGCGTCCCCGGGAAATCTAGTCGCTGGCCCCTACCGGTGAGTAGGACAGTTGCCGTCGGTCACCACCCCCGGGTGACCGAGCGGTTAGCCTGCTCCGCATGGCCGACCAGTCCACCCAGTCGATCACGGTCGCGGCGCCGCCGGCCGACGTCATGGCGGTCATCGCCGACTTCCCGTCCTACCCGCAGTGGGTGGCGGCGGCCAAGCAGGTCGACGTCCTGGAGACCGGGCCGGACGGCCGGGCCCGCCGGGTGCACTTCGTGCTCGACGCCGGTGCGGTCAAGGACGACTACGTCCTCGAGTACACCTGGGACGGCGACCGGCGGGTGTCCTGGCAGCTGGTCCAGGGGCAGATGCAGAAGCGGCAGGAGGGCTCCTACACCCTCCGCGAGACCACGCCGGGCAGCACCGAGGTCACCTACGCGATCGCCATCGACCTGTCCATCCCGATGCTCGGGATGATCAAGCGCAAGGCGGAGAAGGTCATCCTCGACACGGCGCTCAAGGAGCTCAAGAAGCGCGTGGAGGGCTAGGAGGCAGGTGCGCACGCTCCTGCTCACCGGCCCCGGCGGGGCCGGCACCTCGACCCTCGCGGCGGCCAGCGCCGTCCGCTCCGCCTCCGACGGCGCGCGCACCCTGCTGCTGCTCCGCCCCGGACGGCGGCCGGCCGGCCTGGACGACGTCCCCGGCCTGGCCGTCGCGACGGTCTCGCCCTTGGCCGCGACCGAGTCGCTGTGGACCTCGGCGGGGACCGCGCTCGCCGCCGTCCCCGGGCTGTCGCCGCCCCCGCCCACCTCGGTGGTGCCCCTGCCGGGTGCCGCGGAGCTGGCGCTGCTCGCCCGGCTGGCCCGCGCGGCCGCCGACGACGAGGCCGACACGGTGGTCGTCGACGGCGGCCCGCTGGAGTCCGGCACCGCCCTGGTCGGCCTGCCCGGTGCGCTCCGCTGGTGGCTGGACCAGGCACTGCCCACCCGGCTGCGCATGCTCGGCGCCGTCCGGACCGCCGCCGTGCGCTCCGGTGCGGCCGCCCGGGGGCCGGTCGACGCCGTCCTCGACGCGGTGCCGCCCCTGGAGACCGCGCTCGGCCGGCTGCCGCTGGACGACCCGGCGTCCACCGAGGTCCGGCTGGTGGCCGTGCCGCGCGCCGGCGCCGTCCCGGCACTGCGCCGCGCGGTGACCGCGCTGGCCCTGCACGGCCAGCGGCCGGCCGCCGTCCTCGCCCGGGTGCTGCCCGACGGCGGGCCGGGGGAGTGGTGGGCGCGCCGCGCCGCCGAGCAGGACGACGCCCTGGCCGCCCTGGCCGGGCTGGCCCCCCTGCGGCGGGTGCCGGAGTCCGCGCAGGAGCCGGCGGACGTCGCGTCGCTGACCGCGCTGGTGCCGGCCGGCGACGCGGCCGCGCCGGGGACCGCGCCGACGCCGTCGGTGGAGCGGCTGGACGGCGTCCGCCGCCTGGTGCTGCCGCTGCCCTTCGCCGAGCGCGCGGGCCTGGACCTGACCCGCTGGCAGGACGACCTGGTCGTGACCGTGGCCGGGGCCCGCCGGTCGCTCCGGCTGGACTCGCTGCTGCGCCGCTGCGTGGTCACCGGCGGCGCCCTCGCCGAGGCCGGCACCGCGCAGGCCCGGCTCGAGGTCACCTTCACGCCCGATCCGCAGCTGTGGCCGGCCGACCTGCTGGCCGCCGAGGGGAGCACACGATGAGCGACGGAACCGACTGGGTCGAGCAGGTCCACCGGCTGGTGACCGGACTGGGCCAGACCCTGGGCACGGCCCTGCGGGAGGGGGACACCGCCGGTGAGCACCCGGCCGACTGCCGCTGGTGCCCGGTCTGCCAGGTCGCGGCCGTGGTGCGCGGCGAGCGCCCCGAGGTGACCGACGCGCTGGCCGACGTCCTCACCGCCGCCGCGGCAGCGCTGCGCAGCGTCTCCGAGCGGCCCGCCGCCGCGGACCCGGAGCCCGCGGCGGCGGAGGAGCCCCCGCCGCCGGTCCAGCGCATCGAGATCGCCTGAGTCGGCCGTGCCGCCCCCCACGCAGCCCGCCGCGACCGGTGCCGCCGACCTGCCCGCCCTGGGCATCGACATCGGCGGCACGAAGGTGGCCGGCGGTGTCGTCGCCCCCGACGGCACCGTGCTCGCGACCGCGCGCCGGGCCACCCCCGGCTCGTCGGTGGTCGAGACCGAGGACGCCATCGCCGCCGTGGTCGAGGTGCTCGCCCGCGGGCACGACGGGCCGCTGGTCGGCGTCGGTGTGGGGGCCGCCGGCTGGTTCGACCGCACCGGCGACACCGTGCTGTTCAGCCCGCACCTGGCCTGGCGGCACTCGGCGCTGCGCAAGGACCTCGCGACGCGGCTGCACCGGCCGATGTGGGTGGGCAACGACGCCGACGCCGCGGCCTGGGCCGAGTACCGCTACGGCGCCGCCCGCGGGGCCGACCTCGCGCTCATGATCACGCTGGGCACCGGCATCGGCGGCGGGATCGTGATGGACGGCCGGCTGCACCGCGGCTCGCACGGCGTCGCGGGGGAGTGGGGGCACATGCGCGTCGTCCCCGACGGCCGGCTGTGCGCGTGCGGCAACCGTGGCTGCTGGGAGCAGTACGCCAGCGGCACGGCGCTCGGTCAGACCGCGCGCGAGGTGGCCCGCAACTCCCCGGCCGCCGCGGCGCTGCTGCTCGAGCGGGTGGACGGCGACCCCGACCAGCTGACCGGCGAGCACGTCGCGACCGCCGCTGCCGAGGGCGACCCGCTGGCGCTGGAGCTCCTCGCCGAGGTCGGCTCGTGGCTGGGGCAGGGGATCGCCGACCTCTCCGCCGTCCTGGACCCCGAGGTCGTCGTCATCGGCGGCGGGGTGAGCGTGCTCGGCGAGATGGTGCTCGGGCCGGCGCGCGAGCGCCTGGAGCGGGCGCTGCCCGGCCGCGGGTTCCGCCCCGGCCCGCGGGTGGTGGCCGCCCGGCTCGGCGCGCAGGCCGGCATCGTCGGTGCCGCGGACCTGGTCCGCCGGGCGGTCGCGGAAGGCACGGCGTAGCCAGGTGACACCGTCGGCCTGACCGGCCGACTGCCAGGTGCCGTCCCCCTGCTGCGGCGAGCCGCTGCGCCGTTCGTCGGGGGAGGCCTCTGCCCCCCTCGTCACGACAGGGGTGGTCCTAGACGACCGCGCCGTCGTCGCCGTCGTCGGTGGTGCGCTCGCGCATCCGCGACAGCAGCACCCCCACACCACCGGCGACCGCGGCCACGCCGAGCACCAGCCCGAGGTCGGCGGACAGGCCGATCACCCGCGGGGCCACGACCAGGACCGCGCCCGCGGCGATCAGCAGCACCGCGTAGAGCGAGGCCGGCGCCGGGGCGGGCACCGGCGGGGGCGGCGGCGGTTCGTAGTGCTCCTCCGGCCGGTCGAGCACCGACGGCTCGGCCGGGGCGGGCGGGGGCGCGTCCACCGGGCCCTCGTCGACGACCGTGCGCCCGTGCTCGGCCTCGAAGGCGGCCACGATGCGCGCCCACTCGGCGTCCTCGTCGACGTCGCGCCGCACGGACCGCCGGGCGCGGGTGCGCTTCTGCACGTGGTCGTCGGCGTGCTCGTCGACCAGCGCGCGGGCCTCACCGGCGCGGGCGCGGTCGACGAAGAGCCGGTCGCTCGGCGGGCTGGGCAGGGAGACGCTGCGGGTGTAGGGCTCGACGTCCGCCGAGGGCTCCAGGTAGGCGGCCACCCCGGCGTCGCGGAGGACGTCGAGCAGGTGCTCGCCGACCCGCGGGTCGACGTCGCGCAGGGGGGTCCACAGGGCGGCGTCCAGGCCGTTGTCCCGGCGGCCGCGACCACGGGCGTTCATGTGCGCCTCCGGCGGGGCAGGAGGGACGGCACGACGCCGGTCGTCGGGTCGGGCTCGGGCACGGGTCCTCCTCGGCGACCGGCGGGGGAGCCGGGTGGAACGGGACTGCAGGGGGTGGCATTGTCCTCCCACCCCCGCGCTCCCTAGTCTGGCAGCCCCCGAGGGAGGCGTGTTGTTCTACTGGTTCCTCAAGTTCGTTGCGCTCGGCCCGGTCGTGAAGCTGGTGTTCCGGCCGCGGGCGGAGGGCGTGGAGCACGTCCCGCCCCGCGGGGCGGCGATCCTCGCGAGCAACCACCTGTCCGCGGCCGACTGGGTCTTCATGCCGATGTCGGTGCGCCGGCGGGTGACCTTCCTCGCCAAGCGCGAGTACTTCACCGGCCACGGCGTGAAGGGCTTCCTGCAGCGGGCGTTCTTCACCGGCGCCGGTCAGGTGCCGATCGACCGGTCGAGCGCCTCGGCCGCCGAGGCCGCCATCCAGACCGGGCTGCGCCTCCTGCGGCAGGGCCGGCTGCTCGGCATCTACCCGGAGGGCACCCGCTCCCCGGACGGCCGGCTCTACCGCGGCAAGACCGGCGTGGCCCGGATGACGCTGGAGACGGGGGTGCCGGTCGTGCCCGTCGCGGTGACCTACCGGCCGCGCCGCCTGCCGTTGGTCGGCTGGAACCTCCCGGCGGTGACCGTCCAGTTCGGGGAGCCGCTGGACTTCTCCCGCTACGAGGGCCTGGCCGGCGACCGCTTCGTCGAGCGCTCGGTCACCGACGAGATCATGTACGAGATCATGACGATGTCGGGCCAGGAGTACGTCGACGTCTACGGCGCCAAGGTGAAGACGTCGATGGACGCCACCGGGGCGAGCGCCTCCGACGTCGTCAGCCGGCTGCAGCCGCCCGTCGACGAGGCCGCCGACCGCGCGCCCGAGTCCCTGGCCGGATGACCGAGGACCCCGTCCTCCCCACCCGCCGTAGAAGGACTCCCTGCCCCCGTCACCCGCGAGCTCGCGGTGGGACCTGCAGGCGCCTGCGGGACCCGGGACGGGGCCGGTGGGGCAGGAGGGTCCTCGCCGCGGGCCGGCAGGCGGTCGCGGACGTCGGTGAGCAGGTCCAGCGGCACGTCGCCGGCTCACGCAGCCTCGTCGAGCAACGCTCACACGACCGCGAGGAGACGCCATGGCCCGCCGCACCCGCACCGCCCTCGCCGGACGATCCGTGCTCGTCACCGGCGCGGCCCGGGGCATCGGCGCCGAGCTGGCCCGCCGCGCCGCCGCCCGGGGCGCCCGGGTGGCGCTGGCCGGCCTCGAACCCGGGCTGCTCGCGCAGGTGGTCGACGGGCTGGGGCCCGAACACCTGTGGGTCGAGTGCGACGTCACCGATCCCGCGGCGCTGCAGACCGCCGTCCGCCGGACCGTGGAGACCTTCGGCGGGCTGGACGTCGTCGTCGCCAACGCGGGCATCGCGCCACTGGGCACCGTGATGACGAGCTCGGCGCACGCACTGGCCCGCACCATCGAGGTGGACCTGACCGGCGCGGTGCTCACCGCCCACGCCGCCCTGCCGGCGCTCGCCGAGCGGCGCGGCCACGTGCTGCTGGTCAGCTCCGCCGCGGCGTTCACCGTGATGCCCGGCATGAGCGCCTACTGCGCGGCCAAGGCGGGGCTGGAGCGCTTCGGCGACGTGCTGCGGCTGGAGGTGGCCCACCGGGGCGTGACCGTGGCCAGCGCGCACCCGACGTGGATCGACACCGACCTCGTCCGCGACATCGAGGCCGCGCTGCCGACCTTCGCCGCGACCCGGCGGCAGCTGCCCGGCCCGCTGGGCGCGTACACCTCGGTGGAGGCCTGCGCCGAGGCCCTGGTGGACAACCTGGAGACCCGCGGTCGCCGGGTGTTCGTGCCCCGCGCGGTCGGCGTGGTCGCGGCGCTGCGCCAGGTGGTCACCGGCGCGCTGGCCGAGCGGGTGGTGGCGCGGGTCTCGGCGTCCCGGGTGCCGCAGCTCGAGCGCGACATCGCGGCCCTGCAGGGTCAGGAGTTCGGCCGCACCTCCCAGGGCTCGCGGTAGGTCAGGGCCGCCAGTCCTCGCGGTAGTGCGGGTGGTCGGCGTAGGCCTGCCCGATCAGCCGCAGCGCGTGCTCCATGGTGGCCCCGCGCGGACCCTGCTGCTCCAGGTCGCGGAAGTAGCGGACCAGGTCGCGCTTGGCCCGGACGTCGCGCAGCACGTGGGCGACCAGCGACGCCTTGGACCGCGACGCGCTGAGGGCGGCGAACTGCGCGGCCTCCTCGTCCTCGTCGAACCGGGTGAGCAGGAAGTCGACCAGGTCCTCGTTGCGGATGCTGGTCGGCAGGTCCGGGTGCGGCGGGCTCACCGGGGCACGCTAGCCCGCCGTCCCCCGACGGGCAGCGCTGCGGGGGCGGGGGCGCCGCGCCACCTACCGTGAGGGCGTGCGGCGCTTCTTCTACGACACCGAGTTCATCGAGGACGGCACCACCATCGACCTCGTCTCGATCGGCGTCGTCGACGAGGCCGGCCGGGAGTTCTACGCCGTGAGCACCGAGTTCGACGAGCGCCGGGCGATCCCGTGGGTGCGGCGCAACGTGCTCGACCAGCTGCCCCCGCCGGCCGACCGGGCGTGGCGCGGCCGCCAGCGCATCCGCGACGACCTGCTGGCCTTCCTGACCGGCCCGGGGGAGGAGATCGAGCTGTGGGCCTGGTACGCCGCCTACGACCACGTGGCGCTGTGCCAGCTGTGGGGGGCGATGCCGGCGCTGCCCCGGCCGATCCCGCGGTTCACCCGCGAGCTGCGCCAGCGCTGGGACGACCTGGGACGGCCCGTGCTGCCGCCGCGGCCCACCGGCACCCACGACGCGCTGGTCGACGCCCGCTACAACCTGGCCCGCTGGCAGGCGATGGAGGGCGCCCGCCGCTGACGACGCCGACGGCCCCCGCCCACGGGCGTGGGCCGTCGGCGACCTCTGCAGGGGATCTCAGACCGTGAAGGCCCCCACCAGGCGGGTCAGCTCGGCGGAGAGCCGGTCGAGCTCGCGGGCCGTGGTCCGGGCGTCGTCGACGTCCTCGGCGCTGCGCTCGGCGTCCTCGCTGACCGCGGTCAGCGTGCTGGTGAAGGCGTTCGCGCCGTCGGCCGCGGCGCCCACGCTGCGGGTCAGCTCGTTGGTGACCGCCGTCTGCTCCTCGACCGCGCTGGCGATCGTGGTCTGGTGGTCGTTCATGTCGCGGACGACCTCGGCGATCCGGCCGATCGAGCCCACCGCGGCCGTCGTGTCGGCCTGGATGCCCTGCACCCGCTGGGCGATCTCCTCGCTGGCGCGGGAGGCCTCCTGGGCCAGCTCCTTGACCTCGTTGGCGACGACGGCGAAGCCCTTGCCGGCCTCGCCGGCCCGCGCCGCCTCGATGGTCGCGTTGAGGGCCAGCAGGTCGGTCTGCTCGGCCACCGCGGCGATCACCTTGACGACGTCGCCGATCTCCGCGGAGCTGGCGCCCAGCGTGGCCACCGTCGACTCGGGCTGCCGGGCGAGGTCGGCGGCGCTGCGGCCGACCCGCGCGGCCTCGCTGGCGCTGCGGGCGATCTCGGCGATGGAGGCGCCCATCTGCTCGGCGCCGGCGGCCGCCGAGCTGACGCCCGCGCTGATGTCGCCGGCGGCCTCCTGGGCGTGCCGCGCCTGGTCGCGGCTGCGGGCGGCCCGGTCGCCGAGCCCCTCGGCGACCGTGGCCACGGTGCCGGCCGAGGCGGCCAGCGTGCGGGCGCACTCGCCGATGTCCCGGATGGTCCCGGCGACCTTCCCGACGAAGCGGTTGAACGCCCGCGACAGGTCGCCGACCTCGTCCCGGCCGGACTCGTCCATCCGCTGGGTCAGGTCGCCCTCGCCGTCGGCGATCTCGGCCATCCGCGCCCGCAGCCGCTCGAGCGGGGCGGTCAGCCGGCGGCCGACCACCCAGGCCAGCGCGCCACCGGCCGCGGCGATCAGCAGGACGGAGACGACGACGCCGGTGAGCATCGAGGAGCGGCCGGCGTCGAGGCTCTCGATCGGGCCGGCGAAGTCGCTGTCCCGGGAGATCGTGGCGATCACCCAGTTCCACGGCTCGTAGTAGGTGGCGCGGACGGTGTGCGGGCCGGTCTCGGCGTCGACGTAGCGGACGGTGGCCTGCTCACCCGGCTGCAGCTCGACCGCGGCGTCGACGACCTGCTCGACCCAGCGGGTGCCCTCGGCGTCGGTCGCGTCGAGCAGCGACTCCCCGTCGCGGACGCCGCCCTGGCTGACCAGCACCTGGCCGCGCAGGTCGCCGGTGCCCCCGAAGACCTCGACCCGGCCGTTGTCGCCGACGGTGGTCTGCTCGAGGCTCTCCCGCAGCGCCGGCAGGTTCTGCTGCTTCTGGCCGACGTAGACCATGCCGGTCACCTGGCCGGCGCCGTCGAACAGCGGCGCGTAGGCCGAGACGTACCAGGAGTCCACGACGAAGGCGTTGCCGCGGTAGGTCTGGCCGGCGAGGACGGCGGACAGCACCGGGTTGGGCGCCCCGTCGGGGTTGGTCGCCGGGATGTAGGTGCCGATCGCGCGCTTGCCCGTCGTCCCCACGACGTTGGTGGCCACGCGGAGCATGTCGCCGGCCGGTCCGGTGCGCTGGAAGACCGTCGCGGTGCCGCCGCCGACCAGCGCCTGCACCTGGTCGACCACCGGCGTGGGCTGCGCGGGGTCGGTGTTCTGGCCGAGCCACGTGCTGCCCACCGTCGCGCGCGGCAGGACGACCGGCGTCACCTCGCCGCTGAGCTGGTTCTTCGCCTCCCAGGTCACGGTGCCGCGGTCGAGCCGGAAGCCACCGGCCTGGGCCAGCACGTGCTGGGCGACGGCGAGGTCGGAGTCGACCTTGGCCGCGGTGGAGGCGCCCTGCGTGGCGACCACGTCGTGGACGCCGGAGGCGGTCCGGGTGAGGTCCGCGGCGACGAGGTCCTCGACGTCGGTCCGGGCATCGTCGGCGAAGGCGTTGCTCTGCCAGGCGCTCACCCCACCGACCGTGACGCCGGTGGCTGCCACGCACGCGGTGGCCAGTGCCACCACCTTCGTCCTGATGTCCCAGCGCAAGGGTCCGCTCCCGTTCGTCCTGCCGGCCCCGTCTCGGCCGTCGGGTCGCACATCGGCAGCCAGCGGCCGGTTGTGAACCGGAACGGCGCAACGGCGCATCCCGGACCCCACGGTTCCCGTTCCCGCAGGTCAGGCGCTCACGAGCGCAGGTGGGCCCAGTCCTCCGGGTGCGCGCGCAGGTGCTCGGCGAGCGTCCGCGCCGGGTGCCCGGTCAGCCGGGGGACGACGTCGGTGACGGCGGCCATCGCGCCCGCGGCGATCGCCCGGTAGCTGGTGACCCAGCCCTCGACCTCCCAGTCGGGGTGCCCGGACGGCCGCCGGGTGGCCCACGCCTCCTCGACGGTCTGCCGGCGGTAGGCGGCGGGGCGGCCGGTGACCTCGGCCAGCACGGCGGCGGCGTCGTCCAGCGACAGCGCCTCCGGCCCGGTCGCGTCGAGCACGGCGCCGTCGAGGGCGGAGGAGTCGTCGAGCAGGGCCGCGGCCGCGACGTCGGCCAGGTCGTCCCGGGAGACGAAGGACGCCCGCCCGTCGTCGGCCGGGGCCGCGATCACCGCGGCGCCGTCCTCGGGGACGGCGAAGAACGGGACGAAGTCGGCGTACATGGAGTGCCGCAGCACCGTGGTGCGCAGGCCGGTCGCGGCGAGCGCCTCCTCGGTGGCGGCGTGCGTGCGGGCCAGGGTGAAGACGGCTTCCGGCGCGGCGCCCAGGAACGAGGTGTAGACGACCCGCCGCACACCCGCCTCGGCCGCCGCGGCGACGGCGGTGAGGTGCTGCTGCAGCCGGTCCTCGGCCTCGGCGGCCGACACCAGGTAGAGCGTGTGCACCCCGGTGAGGGCGGCGGTCAGGCCCGGACCGTCGGCGTAGCCGCCCGGGACGGCGGCCACCTCGGCGCCGGGCACCCGTGGCGCGCGGGTGGCGTCGCGCGCGACCAGCCGCAGCCGCACCCCGTCCCGGCCCGCCAGCCGGTCGGCGACACGCCGGCCCAGCGCGCCGGTCGCCCCTGTGACAGCGATCAAGCGGGGCATACGATCCGGCCCCTGACCTGCAGCACCATGACACCGGCCAACGAGCGGCAGCGCCCGGCTCTTCCCGGAGGACGACACCCATGCGCATCGGCATCCTGACCGGCGGCGGCGACTGCCCGGGCCTCAACGCGGTCATCCGCGCCATCGTGCGCAAGGGCGTCCAGTCCGGCGACGAGGTGATCGGGTTCCGCGACGGCTGGCGCGGGGTGCTCGAGGGCGACACCGTGCCGATGGACCTGACCGCCGTCCGCGGGATCCTGCCCCGCGGGGGGACGGTCCTGGGCACCTCCCGGACCAACCCGTACGCCCTCGAGGGCGGCGCGGACCGGGTGCTGGCCACCCTCGAGCGGCTCGACATCGAGGCGCTGGTCCCGATCGGCGGCGAGGACACCCTCGGCGTCGCCACCAAGCTCGCCGAGTCCGGGGTGCGGGTGGTCGGCGTCCCCAAGACCATCGACAACGACCTGGACGCCACCGACTACACGTTCGGCTTCGACACCGCGCTCGGCGTGGCCACCGAGGCCATCGACCGGCTGCACACCACGGGGGACAGCCACCACCGCACCCTGGTCGTCGAGGTGATGGGCCGGCACGCCGGGTGGATCGCGCTGCACGCCGGGATGGCCGGCGGCGCCACCGTCGTGCTCATCCCCGAGCAGCCGTTCGACGTCGACGCCGTCGTGGCGCACTGCCAGCACCGCTTCGACTCGGGCTACTCGCCGATCGTGGTGGTCTCCGAGGGCGCCAAGCCGCTGGACGGCGACCTGGTGCTGGCGGCGGGGGAGCGGGACGCGTTCGGCCACGTCCGCCTCGGCGGCATCGGCACCGCGCTGGCCTCGCTGATCGAGAAGCGCACCGGCCGGGAGGCCCGCGCCGTCGTCCTCGGGCACATCCAGCGCGGCGGCACCCCGTCGCCGTTCGACCGGGTGCTGGCGACCCGCTTCGGGCTGGCCGCCCTCGACGCGGTGCACCAGGGCCACAGCGGCGTCATGGTCGCGCTGCGCGGCACCGACATCGTGCTGGTGCCGCTGGCCGAGGCCACGGCGCAGCTGAAGCTGGTGCCCGTGGAGCGCTACGCGGAGGTCGAGGTCTTCTTCGGCTGAACGAGGCCCCCTGCCGCCCGCCCCCCGCACGCCGGCCTCG
Source organism: Geodermatophilus sp. SYSU D01176 (assembly GCF_054050015.1). Classification (NCBI taxonomy): domain Bacteria; kingdom Bacillati; phylum Actinomycetota; class Actinomycetes; order Geodermatophilales; family Geodermatophilaceae; genus Geodermatophilus; species Geodermatophilus sp. SYSU D01176. The sequence goes on from NZ_JBJGYN010000002.1 coordinate 28,031, forward strand.
CCCGGAGGCCCAGCCCGAGCTGGCGAGGGACGGGAGGGGCGAGGTCCTCCCACCGTTCCGGAGGGCTGCGGCGGGGCCGCCGGTACCCTCTGGAGGCGTGACCCTCCCCGACCCGGCTGCCCTCCTGCCCGACCTGGACCGGTGGCGCGAGCTGCCCGCCGCCCAGCAGCCGGAGTGGCCCGACCGCGCCGCGCTGGACACCGTCCTGTCCACCCTCTCCTCGGTGCCGCCGATCGTGGCGCCCACGGAGGTCGACGAGCTGCGCACCCGGCTGGCCGAGGTGGCGCAGGGCCGGGCGTTCCTGCTCCAGGGCGGCGACTGCGCGGAGACGTTCGACCTCAACACCGACGCGCACCTGCAGAGCACCACGCGCACGCTGCTGCAGATGGCCGTCGTCCTGACCTACGGCGCGAGCGTGCCCGTGGTCAAGGTGGGCCGGGTGGCCGGGCAGTACGCGAAGCCGCGCTCGTCGAACACCGACGCGCTGGGCCTGCCCTCCTACCGCGGCGACATGGTCAACGACCTCGAGCCGGTGCTGGAGAAGCGCATCCCCGACCCGGGCCGGCTGCTGCGGGCCTACGCCAACTCGGCGGCCGCGATGAACATGATCCGCGCCTACGCCCGCGGCGGGCTGGCCGACCTGCACGCCGTGCACGACTGGAACAAGGACTTCGTGGCGAGCTCCCCGGCGGGCGTGCGCTACGAGGTGATCGCCCGCGAGATCGACCGGGCGCTGGCGTTCATGAAGGCCTGCGGCGTCGACGACACCGCGCTGCGCGGCGTGGAGCTCTACAACAGCCACGAGGCGCTGATCCTCGACTACGAGCGGGCCCTGCTGCGGGTGCACGAGGGCCGGGCCTACGCCGCGTCGGCGCACTTCGTGTGGATCGGCGAACGCACCCGCCAGCTCGACGGCGCGCACGTGGCGTTCATGTCGCGCATCGCCAACCCGATCGGCGTCAAGATCGGGCCCTCCACCACGCCCGAGCAGGCCGTCGAGCTCGTCCAGCGGCTCGACCCCGACGGCATCCCCGGCCGGCTCACCCTGATCAGCCGGATGGGCAACGGCAAGATCCGCGACGTCCTGCCGCCCATCGTGGAGAAGGTCACCGCCAGCGGCCACCAGGTCGTGTGGCAGTGCGACCCGATGCACGGCAACACCCACGAGTCCTCCACCGGCTACAAGACGCGGCACTTCGACCGGGTCGTCGACGAGGTGCTCGGCTTCTTCGACGTGCACCGGGCGCTGGGCACCTGGCCCGGCGGCATCCACGTCGAGCTCACCGGTGAGGACGTCACCGAGTGCCTCGGCGGGGCCATGGAGATCAGCGACGAGGACCTCAACAGCCGCTACGAGACCGCCTGCGACCCGCGGCTGAACACCGGCCAGTCGCTGGAGCTGGCCTTCCTCGTTGCGGAGATGCTGCGCGGATGATGTCTGCCGCTGATCTGGTCGACCTGCGCTCCGACACCGTCACCAAGCCCACGCCAGGCATGCGCCGGGCGATGGCCGAGGCCGAGGTCGGGGACGACGTCTACGGCGAGGACCCGACCATCCGCGCGCTCGAGGAGCGGGTGGCGGGCATGTTCGGCCACGAGGCGGGGCTGTTCGTGCCGTCCGGGACGATGGGCAACCAGATCGGCCTGCGCCTGGTCTGCGAGCCCGGCCAGGAGGTGCTCTGCGACTCCGAGGCGCACATCGTCACCTACGAGATGGGCGCGGCGGCGGTGCTGTTCGGCATCTCGACGCGCACGGTCGTGTCCGACGGCGGCCGGCTCGACGCCGCCCAGCTGATCGACCAGGTGCGCCCGCACGGCAACTGGCACCTCACCGCGACCGCCGCCGTGGGCGTGGAGAACACGCACAACCGCGGCGGCGGGCTGGTGCAGCCGCTGGGCCAGCTGCAGGCGCTGTGGGACTGGTCGCGGCAGGCCGGCGTGAACGTGCACCTCGACGGCGCCCGGATCTGGAACGCGCACGTCGCCTCGGGCGTCGACCTCGCCACCTACGGCGGGCTGGCCGACACCGCGTCGGTGTGCCTGTCCAAGGGACTGGGCGCGCCGGTCGGCTCGGTGCTCGTCGCCTCGGCGGAGCGGGTCGCCGCGGCCCGGCTGTGGCGCAAGCGCCTCGGCGGCGGGATGCGGCAGGCCGGGGTCCTGGCCGCGGCCGGGCTGTACGCCCTCGACCACCACCTCGACCGGCTGGCCGAGGACCACGAGCACGCGCAGCTGCTGGCCAAGCGGCTGGGGCTGGACCCGTCGACGGTCGAGACCAACCTGGTCCGGCTGGACGACGTCCCGGCGCCGGCCGTGGCCGAGGCCGCCAAGGCGCAGGGCGTGCTGGTCAGCCAGACCGACGCGCGCCGCCTGCGGCTGGTGACCAACCTCGGCGTGGACCGCGCCGGCACCGACCGCGCCGCCGACGTCCTCGCGGAGCTCCTCGACCGCTGATCCGCCGCCGCTGGCCGGAGCCGACGCCGTGCGGTGACGCGCGGCTCCTAGCCACCGAGCGGCGCACCGGCGCCCACCGTCGGTACAGCAGGCCGGTCACTCGGCCGGACCCCCGCGTGCTGCCGCAGGCCGGCCGGGCGCGCGCGGGGATCGCCGACGCGGCCGCGGTCGCTGACCAGGCCGTGCGTTGCGCGGGCCGCCGCGCCACGCGAGCACTGCGCGGCGGCTGCTGAGCTGCCTGGACTCCGCGGCGTCGGAGGCGTCGCTCCGCCAGGTGCTCGGCCGCCGCCAGGCCGGGCGGCAGGTCCACCCGCTCGGTCGCCGAGTACCCGTCCGGTGCTCGCCGTCGCTGGGAACCAGGTCAGTGAGCCGTCGACCCCCTGCCTCGGCCAGGCCGGCTCCGCCGTGCCGGCCGATGACGGCGGGTGCTCACGTGCGGGCCCGGGTCCTGCTCCGTCGTCCTGCCCACCGCGTCAGTCAAGGGCGTATCCCCACTCCTCGAAGTTCCGCCGCCAGGCGCGCCCGACATCGCGGCGCAGTGACGACGGCAGCTCCGGGTACGTGTTCTTCCGATAGTTGACGATGGAGTCGACGTAACGCCGCAAGGGCGACTGCATGGCGCCGAAACCGGGCATGTCGAGGTTGTCGTAGATCTGCTCCACCTGTCCTACCGGGTCCTTCTCGAGGTCCTCGAAGCACACCTCGTGAAAACGACCCTCGGGGATCAGCGAACGCTCCTCGAAGAAGGCGTCGTACATGATCCTGAAACGCTCGATGACGACGTCGGCGATGCGCCGGACGTCGAAGTTCTGAAGACCCATCGTGCGGAGGCTCACCTGGTTCTGTCGCTGCGTGGACTGGAAGATCACGTAGGGATTGCGGTGGATGTGCACGAAGCGTGCGTCGGGAAACGTGTCGAGGAGCAACTTGATGCGGCCGGTGTGAGGCGGCGACTTGAGCAGGAGCGGGCGACCGTACTTCCACGTCAGTTTCCGGTAGAAGAGCGTCAGTGCCGCCGTCCACTCGGCGACGTCCCGCTCCGGCACCTCTCGAAATGTCAGGTACCTGTGGTACTGCTCGGCATCTCGCGGGAACACCCAGGTCAGGAACGGCGAGCGCAGAGTGCCGCAGGTCGCGAACTCGTCCTCGAAGGGCACGTCGGCGTTGAGGGGTACGTCATCCATGATGCGCGTCCGCGGAGACGCGAAGAGGACCTTGGAGAACCGTTCGGTGGTGAGGAACGTGTGGGGATTGAGCACCTGGTAGACGTTCGGATAGGCGAACTGCGGATCGGTGGCCAGCAGGTTGTGCAGGTGCGTCGTCCCGCTGCGCCAGTGCCCGAGGATGAAGAGCGGGGGCCCGATCTGGACGTCAGCCAGCTCGGGCCCGTAGACCCTCGTCTCGTGGCCACCGACGACGGAGTTCAGCACCCCCGCGCCGGCCATGAACGCCGCCCGTGGCCAGTACGTCGGAGCGACCGCGAAGTGGTGTCTCCGCAGCAGGCGCACGTACTCACCGAGCGTCAGGCCGTACAGGCTGGTGAAGAACCAGCTGGCCAGGAAGACCCGGAGTGTCTCGGTCGGACCCGACCGGCTGCTCCCAGAAGTCACCGTCACGTGAGCTCTCCGCATCGTCGGTGGGCTAGAACCACTCCGGCCACTGCAGGCAGATCATCGGGAGCACCTGGTCCCCCTCGTGGGCGAGCGCAGCCACGTAGCCCGGGGCTGGCGCCAGGTCCCGGAGCCACCACCGGGAGGAAGCCCCTGGCTCGCCGTCGACGCTCAGCCGGCGCGCCGGTTCGAACGGTGGCAGCGAGACGTCGACGCGGTCCGGCGACCGCGACAGGCCCTCCCCGCAGGCCTTGAGGTAGGCCTCCTTGCGGGTCCAGCCGCGGAAGAGGGCTGCCTGCCGCTGCTCGCGAGCGAGGGCCTGGAAGACCGCGTGCTCGCGGGGCGAGAGGACCCGCCCGGCCATGTCAGCCGTGCTCGAGAGGATGCGGGTCCGTTCGACGTCGACGCCGATCCGCCGGTCGCACGTCACGGCACAGAGGACCAGCCCGCCGGAGTGCGACACGCTGAACTCCATGCCGCCACCCTGGGACGCGGACAGCGTCGGTCTTCCCGTGCCGCCGGCGTGGAACTGCAGCCGGTCGGGGAGGATCGTCAGGTACGACCCCAGGATCCTGCGGACGACGCCGCGTCCGGCGATGAACCATCGGCGATCTCGGTCGAAGCAGAACTGCGCCGCTCGGCTGCGTTCGGCATCCGACAGGACGCGCAGCAGGTCCTCGAGATGGCGCGCGGGAGGATCCAGCGACGCGCGCCAGACGTGGACCTCGCCCCGGGGGGTCCGGAGAGGCGGGGCCGGGAAGTCCCACGCCTCCTCAGGCGGTGCCATGACCGACCGCTCGTGGCTCGGCGATGCTGGCCGTTCCGTCCCGGTGGACCCGGAACTTCCTGCCCCGCCACACGATCTCGTCGGTGAGGAGGCTGTGCAGGACCAGCGGCAGGCGCAACAGTTCCTGGACCAGGACGACCCACAGGAACCGCCAGAGCTCCCCGTTGCGGGCCAGGACCGTGTTGACGGCCGCGGTCGAGACCACGGCCGTCGTCAGGGCCACAAGGAGCGGAGCCAGGGCGATGGTGACCTCGCTGCCCCGGGACAGTGCGATCCCCAGGTAAACGACACTCCAGCACAGCGCGGGATCCACCAGGTTCATCAGCGCGTAGTTGACTGGCCAGTAGTGACGGATGATGACCAGCCAGCGGTGTCGGTGGGACCACCAGCCCGTGAGGCTGTCGTGGTGATGGACGACTCGGGCGGGCTGCCTCAGCAGGTGGATCCGGTATCCGCGCTGCCGGATGATCCTGGCGAGCTGGATGTCGTCGGCGATGTGCCAGCCCAGTTGCTCGATCCCGCCGACCTCGCGGAGAACCTCCCTGCGGACCACCATCGTGGTCCCGATCGCGCCGTCGAAGAGCCCGAAGAGGTGCAGCGTGGCGATCCGGAGCGCGAGTTCGTTGACGGAGATGCTGGTCAGGGCGGCCGGCCAGTCCTCGGAACCCGTGTACGCCGGAGCGCCGAAGGCGATCCCGAGGGAGGGGTCAAGGGTGCAGGCGACGGTGTCCCGGAGGAACGTCGGTGGGACGCGGGCGTCGGAGTCGCTGAAGATGATGACGTCGTGGGAGCTCGCCGCGACACCGGCAGCCATGTTCTTCAGCTTGCCGAAGGACCGTGAGTCTGCCGACTCGCTGAAGAGCAGCCTGATGGGGGTGTCGGGGTGCTCCGCCATGACCCGACGGATGACCGGGACGGCCGGATCGGATGGCTCCTCGACGCAGAACAGGAGCTCGTACCGGCCGCCGTAGTCCTGGGAGCAGAAGCTGCCGAAGTTCTCGAGGGCCGACTGGTCGACTCCCTTGGTGGGCTTGACGACCGACACGTCCGGCTCGTAGGTCCTCGACGGCTGCGGTTCACCATGGCCGGCGAAGTAGGTCCAGGTGCACAGGTGCATGAAGGCGGTCCACAGCACGTTGCTCGCGATGAGGACGAGCAGCGTTGCCTGGAGCACATCGAGGACGGAGCCCCACACGACGACCTCCCACGGGACGAGGGTCAGTCCGGGGGACCGACGAGCACCCGTCGATCGGCGAGCACCGGTGGGCGGAGGAAGCCGGTCCGGACGAAGTGCGACACGTAGCGTGCGAACACGTCCTCGTCCATCCGCGGGCACGTGATCGAGGTGCCGGCGAGTCCGTCCCGTGCCTGCTGGTCGTCGAACCGGACCGACCGTGCCGCGTACTGGGTGGCCATGAGGCTGCCGATCCGGTCCACCGTGTCCTGAGCCGCCGACGCCGGCCGGTCCTGTTCCGGTGGGGGGGCCGTCGGGGCCGCCGAGAAGAGCGGCGTCAGCGGGGACACCGCCCGTCCGTCGGCACGCCCGGCACGGCGGAGCAGCTCGGCCCTCCAATCGTCGTACGGGAGGAGCTCCAGCGGATAGCCCGACGAGCGGATCCAGTCGACCAGCTCGCGCAGGTGGACCGGCCGGGGGTTGACGAGGTGGAAGACGCTCCCGAGCGCCTGGTCGGACAGCGACAGGTGGACCATCGCCCTGCTGACGTAGTCGACCGGCGTCATGTCAATGGCGCCGTCCAGGTCAGGAGCGATGCCCTGCTCGACCCAGCTCTTCACGAGCTGGGAGACGAAGTCGTCGGTGTTCCACGCGCCGGTTCCGCTGTGCCCGGTGATGATGCCGGGTCGATAGACGGCCACGGGCAGGCCCCGGGACCGTGCGACGGTCACCACCTTCTCGGCGACCCACTTGCTCTGCGTGTACCCGCCGAAGAGGGTGCCGCCGTGGTCGAGGCTGTCCTGCTCCCGGACGACCGCGTCCCCGGGCCCACCGGCCAGGGGGAAGACCGAGAGCGAGGAGACGACGTACACCGGCTTGGCCCGTCCCCGACTGGCCAGACGGAGCACCTCCTGCGTACCCGCCACGTTCGCGGGCCTCAGACGGCTGTAGGAGGAGATCCAGTTGACGGCGGCGCCGTTGTGGTAGACGGCGTCGATGCGCGCCGCGAGGTCGTCGAACTGCTCGTGGGTCAGGCCGAGCAGCGGTCTCGACAGGTCGCCCACGACGGGGACGACGCGTGGTCGGCGATCCTCCCGATCCGGCACGTAGTACGCGAGGTTCCGCTGGATCCGCCGTCGCGCCTCCTCCACGTCGGCTGCGCGCACCAGGCAGGAGACGACTGCTCCGGTCTGCTCGAGCAGTTCGTGCAGCAGGAAGGCCCCCAGGAAGCCCGTGGCGCCGGTCAGGAGCACGTGTGCTCGCTCGGCCGGCCGTCCGCCGGGCGGATCGTCCGGTCGGATGGCCGGATCCAGCTCCACCTCGTCGGCCAGGTCGGAGACACGAGCCGCGAACCGGTCGCGTGCGCGCCTGGGCGGCGGTGGCGCGGGCGCGGCCGTCGGAACGCCCCGTGCCCTCTGCTCGAGCAGTCGCGCCAGCAGCGCCCGCTTCTCCGCCGGGGACAGCGCAGACAGGTCGGGAGGAGGCTGGCTCACGGTTTGGCCTCCTCGCTGACCTCGCCGGCCACCATCCCCTGCAGCATCGCCGACACTTCCTCGTCGGAGAGCTGCGCGACCTGTTCGAGAACCTGCTCCGCCGTCGGCTGCTCCGACGGTGCCGTGGCCGGGGGCGCCACCTCTCCGCCCAGCTGCTCGAACACGTACGCCGACAGGCCTGCGATGCTCAGGCCCTCCATGAACTTCATGGTCGGCACCTCGACGCCGACCATGGCCTCGATCTGGTTGCCGATCTCCACGGCGATGAGGGAGTCGAGTCCCAGGTTGAGCAACGGCTGCTCGACGTCGAGCTTCTCCGGTGACATCCCGAGCACGCGGGCCAGCTGGTCCCGGATCTGGGTCGACAGGAACGCTCGACGCTCCGACGGGTCAACGGCCAGGAGCGCGTCGACCAGCGATGCAGCGGCTCCGTCCCCGTCGTCCCCCGGCGTGGCCTCGATCAGGTGGGCGAAGCGCGGCGTCGATCGGATCAGGTGCACCTTCGCCAGCCGCGGCCAGTCGATGTGCCCCACACCGATCTGCACCGCGTCGTGCCGGAGGAGCTCGCCCAGGATCCTCAGCAACAGGTGCGCGGGCAGGGACTTCACGCCCACGTGGTCGAGCTTCTCGCCGATCTCCGGGTTCTGCGCGACGTACCCGACCTCGGAGACCGCCCCCCAGTTCACGGTCAGCGCCGGCAGCCCCTGGAGCCTTCGGTGGTGCGCGAGAGCGTCCAGGAACGCGTTGGCCGCCACGTAGTTGCCCTGTCCGGGATTGCCGATCATCGACGTCAAAGAGGAGAAGGAGACGAAGAAGTCGAGGGGATCGGTGAGGGTCTGCGTGTGGAGGTTCCAGGCGCCGAGCACCTTGGGTGCCATCACCGCTCGCATGCGCTCTGCGTCGAGCTGCGGCAGCAGCGCGTCGTCCAGCACCATGGCTGCGTGGACGAGACCACGCAACGGTGGCATCGTCCGGCGGATCTCGCCCAGTAGCGCGGCGACCTGGGACTCCGCCGTCACGTCCGCCGCGGCGACGATCACCTCGACCCCGGACTCGCGCAGAGCCGTCACGGCCGCCTCGGCCGCGGCCGACGAGAGACCGCTGCGGCCCACGAGCACGAGGTGGCGCGCCCCGTGGTCCGCGAGCCACCGTGCGACGGCCAGACCGAATCCGCCCAGGCCGCCGGTGACCAGGTACGTGCCGTCGTCCCGCAGCGCCAGCGGGGCCCTCGGTCGGGGCGTGACCGGGACGTCCTCGTGCATGGACACCACGACCTTGCCGGTATGCCTGGCCTGCGCCATGTAGCGGAAGGCGCTCACGGTGTCCGGGACGGGGAAGACGCGGTGCGGCAGCGGGTGGAGGGAGCCGTCGGCGAAGCCCTGCATGATGTCGTGCAGGAACGATCGGACGAGGTCGGGCTGCTGGGCGCACAGCTTGTCCAGGTCGACGGCGAACAGTGACAGGTTGTTCCGGAACGGGCGCAGCCCGAGCTTGCTGTCCTCGTAGATGTCGCGCTTGCCGATCTCGATGAACCGCCCGTAGGCGCCCAGGATCGACAGGCTCTTGGGGATCGCCTCACCGGCCAGCGAGTTCAGGACGATGTCAACGCCTCGGCCGCCGGTGGACCGCATGACCTCGTCGGCGAAGGCCAGGGACCGGGAGTCCATCACGTGCTCCACCCCCATCGCCCGGAGCAGGTCGCGCTTGCCCGGGGTGCCGGCGGTGGCGAAGACCTCGGCCCCGGCCCGCTGGGCCAGTTGGATCGCCGCCAGGCCCACCCCGCCGGCCGCGGCGTGGACGAGCACCCGGTCGCCGGCCTGCATGCGGCCCAGGTGGTGCAGGGAGTAGTACGCGGTGAGGAAGGTGATCGGGATCGTGGCAGCGTCCTCGAAGCCGGTGTGCGCCGGCCTGGGGACCACGAACCGCGCGTCGATGGTCAGGTGGGTCCGCAACGCCCCGGGGGCGGACGTGAGCACCGCGTCGCCCACCGCGAGCCCGTCCACGCCCGCGCCCACTGCGCTGATCGTCCCGGAACACTCCATCCCGAGCGCCTTGCCGGTGTACCCGCCCTCCAGGGCGTCGTCCGGCAGCAACCCCAGGGTGATCATGACGTCCTTGAAGTTGAGGCCGACCGCGTGCACCTCGATCTCGACCTCGCCGGGGCCGGGCTCGGTGCGCGGGGCCGCCACGAACGCCAGGTTGTCGAGGACGCCTGGTCGGGGGATCTCGACCTGGAAGGACGGTCGCGCTCCGTGCGGGACGACGTCCTGGTGCCGGCCGGCCACCGCTGCGAGCGGGACGTTCCGCAGCCTGTGGACGTAACGGGCCTCGCCGCGCAGCGCGACCTCGTCCTCCCCGTCGGGTGTCCGCAGTTCCTCGACGAACGACCCAATCTCCTCGGAGGAGGCGTCCGGGCCGAGGTCGACCAGGGTGCAGTGGAGCTGCGGGTGCTCGTTGACGATGACCCTGCCCAGGCCCCACAGGGGGGCCTGGGCGACCGAGACCATTCCGGCCGACGCGCCCGCGACCTGCGCACCTCGGGTGACCAGCCAGAGCCGTGGACTCTCCGTCCCGTCCGCTCCGGCGAGGACCTGCGCCAAGTGGAGCGCGCTGGTGGTGCCCAGTCCCTGCGCCGCCTCGAGTGCGGCTGTCGTGGTCTGCTCCGGTGGTGGCGTGTCGAGGCTCCACAGGTGGATCACGCCCTGGCACGGTTGCCCCTCGGCGCAGGCGTCCTCGACCAGCTGCCGCATGTCGTCGATCCGTGCCGGCCGGACCTCGAAGCGGTCGGCGGAGAGATGCCGGTACGTGTCGCCGGCGGATGCCAGGATCGGCGTCGCGCCGGAGCTCCGGAGTCGATCGGCCACCTGACGTCCGACGCCGGTGCTGTCGGCGAGGACCAACCAGCGACCCGGCTCCCCGGCGGGGGGAGCGGCTGACTCGCCGTCCTGGGGCGCCGGCTGGACGACGGGGCCGCGCGCCAGCAGGACCGAGTGCACGGCGCGGTCGACGGGTTCGGTGTCGGTCACCCAGGCGACGTCGGTGAAGCCGACGTCGGAGAGTACCTGCTGCCACACCGTCTGCGGGATCCAGGGGTCCGATCCGCGGAGACCGACGTCCTCGAAGCGCCACCAGCCCTCGAGCAGGCCGAACATCAGGGTGGCCGAGCGGGGGGTCCTGGTCCCCTCCAGGAGCAGCAGCAGTCCCTCGGAGGCCAGCAGGGCCGTGACGTTCGTCAACGTGCGGCGCAGATCGCGGGTGGCGTGCAGCACGTCCGATGCGACGACCAGGTCGAAGGAGTGCGGCTCGAACCCCTGCGCGACCGGATCCGCCTCGATGTCGAGGACCTGGTACTGGACGAAGGGGTGCGCGTGGAACTTCTGCTCGGCGTGCGCCAGCAGGAACTGCGTCATGTCGGTGAAGACGTACGTCGTCCGGTCGGCCGGCAGCTTGCGCAGGACGTAGGAGGTCATCCCGCCGGTGCCCCCGCCGACCTCCAGGATGCGCACGGTGCGGCCTTCCGGCAGGCGTGCCAGCGCCTGCGCGACCGCCTCCTGCGACAGCAAGTTGTAGATCCTGTACGTCGGTGCGTCCTGGTACAGGTGTTCGGACGTCGTCAGCGACCCCTGGGGGAAGATGAGCTGGAGCGGGTCGACGTCACCGTGGAGCACCTCCGCCAGCTTGTCGCCGCACTGACGGATGAGCGTGAGTTCCGCCTGGTAGGCGGGGAACCGCGTCCACAGCTCCCGCCAGATCAAGCCCGGATCGGCTGCGTTGGGGGTGCCGACGACGTGCCAGTGGCCGCCGGTGTGCTCGAGCAGCCCGTCCTCCGCCAGGATGCCGAGCAACCGTTCGAACAGCCGCCGGTGCTGCGGCACGACGCCGAGCCGGTCGGCGAGCGCGTCCGACGTGGAGCGGCGGTCGACGTCCGGTCGCCAGCCGAGTCGCCGGAGTGCCCGGAGGATGTAGGCCCGAGCCAGGACGCTGTCCTGCGGCTCCAGCTCCTCGTAGTACTGCCTGCGCTCGAGCCGCTCCGCCAGACCGGCCGCCACCGGCCGCAGCCGATCCACGATCTCCGAGGGGGAGGGGAGGTAGTCGGGCGGGCGGCGAACGTCCCCGGAACCGGAGCGCGGCTTCAACTTCCACTGGTACTCGTACAGGTAGTTGTCCCACCGCTCGGTACCGCGTCCGACCGGCCGGCACACGAATCCCCGGACCTCCGCCCGGACGGTCCCGGTCTCGTCCAGCAGTCGGATGTCGCCCGTGATCCGCGACGGGCCGTGGTCGACCAGCCGGGCGTGGACGTGGACGCGGCGACCGGGGCGGTCGAACAGCCGGACCTGGTCGATCTGCACAGGCAGGTAGGCACCTGCCGCGTCGGCCCGGGCCGTCCTCCTCGACGCGACCGCGCCCAGCAGCACCTGGAACGCGGCGTCCAGGATCGTCGGGTGCACCTCGTAGTCGTCGAAGTCGTCCTCGGGTGCGGCTTGGAGCTCGACCTGTCCCAGCGCCTCGTCCTCGGCGATCCAGAGTCGCTCGATGCCCTGGAAGCGGGGGCCGTACTGCATGCCCGCCGCGGCGAAGAGCCGGTAGACGTGGTCCTTGGCGATCTCGCGACCGCAGCGGCCGCGGATGAGCTCCAGGGGCGTGCTCGCCGGAGCCTCGCCGTCGTCCGCCCGGCCCAGCCTGCCGGTCGCGTGCCGCACCCACTCCTGGTCCGCTCCGTCGGCGCGGCTGTAGACGTCGAAGGACGCCTGGCCCGGACTGCGGACCAGTTGCACCGCGAGCGGGTGCCCGCCGGACAGGAACATGGCCCGCTGGAGCGCGATGTCCTCCGCGACGTACGGCCGCTGGCCGGAGCTTTCCCGCGCGGCCGCGAGGGCCATCTCCACGTAACCCGCCGCGGGGTAGACCACGGTGTCCTGGATGCGGTGGTCCGCCAGGTAGGGGAGCGTCTCGGTGTCGAGTTCGGCGTGCCAGACGGGGTACGCCGCCTCCACCTGGTTGCCCAGCAGGGGGTGCCGTTTCGCGCCGAGCCGCTCGCGCCGGCCCCGGTCCGACTCGTGCCAGCAGCGCTCCCGCTGCCAGGGGTAGGACGGCAGCCGTACCAGCCGGCCCCCCTCGGGGTACTGCCGCTGCCAGTCGACCGGGTAGCCGGAGGTGTAGAGCTTGCCGAGGGTGCCCAGCAACTGCGCCCGTTCCGGTTCCTCGCGCCGGAGCGACGGCAGCACGGTCGCCTCCCGCCTCGCCGCTGCGGTGCACTTCGCGATCGACGTGACCAGCACCGGGTGTGCGCTGATCTCCAGGAAGAGGTCGTGGTCCGCGTCCAGGAGCGCGTCGATCGCCGCCGCGAACCGCACCGGCTCGCGCACGTTGTCCCACCAGTAGGCGGCGCCGAGTTCGGGACCCTCGACCGATCGGCCCGTGACGGTGGAGAACAACGGGATCGTGGCGGGCCGGGGACGCAGGTCGTGCAACGAGGCGTGCAGCTCGGACCTGAGCGGGTCCATGCGCGGGCTGTGGTACGGCACGTCCACCTGGAGGAAGCTGCAGAAGGTCATCGCCGGCTGCAGGGACGCCGCGATGTCCTCGAGGACGGCGGCGTTCCCGGACAGCGTGACGTCAGCGGGACTGTTGACCGCCGCGATCGAGACATGGTCCTCACGGCCGGCCAGCAGGCGTTCGGCCTCCTCGACCGGCAGCCCGACGGCCAGCATCTTCCCCTGCCCGGTGGCCTGCTGCTGCAGGCGGCTGCGGTGGAAGACCAGCCGGACGGCGTCCGCCAGGTCCAGCACACCGGCGACGTGTGCGGCGGCGACCTCGCCGACGCTGTGCCCGACGATGGCCGCCGGCTCGATGCCCCAGGATCGCCAGAGCGTCGCCAGTGCGACCTGGAGGGCGAACGTGGCGGGTTGTGCGACGGCGGGCTCGTTCATGCGCGAGCGCGTCTCCTCAGCGGTCAGCTCGTCCCACAGCGACCACTCGGCATGCTGTCGCAGCAGGGCGTCACACTGCTCGATCACCTGGCGGAAGACGGGTTCGTCGTCGAGCAGTTGCCGTCCCATGGCCCACCACTGCGGGCCCATGCCGGAGAACACGAAGACCGGCTGCTGCGCCCGCCCCGGCACACCACGGCCGGACGACATGTGCGGTCGTGCCTGTCCCGCCGCAAAGGCGTCCAGCCGCTCGACCAGTTCCTCCGTGGACCGGGCCACGACCGCCAGGCGGTGGTCGTGGTGCCCTCGTCGCAGGCTGGTGGTGTAGCCGATGTCGGAGAGCGACACCTCGCCACCCGAGGCCGGGTCCGTCAGGAACGACACGAGGGACCGGGCGCGGGCCGCCAACGCCTCGGGGCTGCGAGCGGACAACGGCACGAGCAGCGCGCGGGCACCGCGCCTGCCGTCGTCCGGCCCGTCGTCGAGGCGCTCGTCGGGGCGACGGGGAGCCGCGCCCAGGATGACGTGGGCGTTGGTGCCGCCGAACCCGAACGAGTTCACACCGGCCAGCCGTGGTCCCGCGCCGGTGTCCGGCCACTGCTCGACGGTCCGGGGCACGCGCAGGTGCAGGGCGTCGAAGGGGATGTCGGGGTTCGGTGTCGTGAAGTGCAGATTCGGCGGGATCTGTCCGTGCTCGAGGCTCAGCACCGTCTTGATGAGCCCGGCGACACCCGATGCCGCCTCGAGGTGACCGACGTTGGTCTTCACCGAGCCGACGACGCACGTGTCCTGCGCGGCGCGGTCACGGCCGAGGACGGCGCCGATCGCCTTCAGCTCGATCGGGTCGCCCACCGGTGTGCCGGTGCCGTGGGCTTCGACGTACTGGACTCGCTCCGGCGTGATCCCGGCCTGGCGGTAGGCGTCGCGGAGCATCGCCTCCTGAGCGGCGCCGTTGGGCAGTGAGATGCCGGCGGTGCGGCCGTCCTGGTTGACGGCGGTGCCCTGGATGACGGCGTGGATCGGATCACCGTCGGCCAGGGCTCGGGACACCGGCTTCAGGACGAGCACACCGGCGCCTTCCGAGCGGACGTATCCGTTGGCGCTCGCATCGAAGCTCTTGCACCGGCCGTCGGGGGCCAGCATGGCCGCCTTGCTGAACCCGATGGTCCCTTCCGGCCTGAGGATCAGGTTCACGCCACCGGTCAGCGCCACGTCGCACTCGCCGTTCCAGATGCTCTGGCAGGCCATGTGCGTGGCGACGAGCGACGAGGAGCAGGCGGTGTCGATTGCCAGGCTCGGCCCGTGCAGGTCGAAGAGGTAGGAGAGGCGGTTGGCGGCGATGCAGAGCGCCAGTCCCAGGTTCGTGTAGGCGTTGATCGAACGGCGCTCGATCGTGCTGGTCTGGATGCCGCCGTAATCGAGGGTCGCGATGCCGATGAACACGCCGGTGTTCGTCCCGGCAAGTCGCTCCGGTGCCATCCCGGCGTCCTCGATCGCCTCGTATGCGACCTCCATGAGCAGGCGCTGCTGCGGATCCGCTCGCGTCGCCTCACGTGGGGACATGCCGAAGAACGAGGCGTCGAACTCGTCGACACCGCGGATAAACCCGCCCCTGGCGGCATATGTCTTGCCCGGAGTGGCCGGATCGGGGTCGTAGAAGGCGCGGACGTGCCAGCGGTCCTCGGGTACCTCGGTGATGGCGTCGACGCCGTCGGTCAACAGGCGCCAGAACCGTGCCGGATCGTCGGCTCCGCCCGGGAGACGACACCCCATCCCGATGATCGCGATCGGTTCTGTCCGGTGACCGGGGCGGACCTCGTGACCGGGGCGGAGCGTCGTGTCGTTCTCAGGCTGGCTCATCCGTCATTCCCTCGATGCGAGCCGGCGTGTTGCACCGCCGACGGGAACGGGTCGTTCGGCTGGGCGATCTACGGGCGCGCTGACGACCCAGCTGCTGCGCTGCTGGGTGGGGATCCCGGGCCTATCCACGCCGTCGCGGGGCCGGGCAGGTCGGGTCGTCAGGGGACGTGACCGACGGCCGGCGTCTTCTCGGCTGTGCCGTGGTCACGCGGGGTGGAGATGTGTGGAATCGACGGCGAGGACCGGCATCTCGGAGAATTCCCGAGAAAGTGCATGCGGAATGGGCCCATGCTGTGGCAGTGGGTCGCCGCGGTACCCGCAGCTACGCCGGGATCGCGCTGCGGAAGTGGTTCGATCGAGCGGGACAGGGAGGCCATGCACCCCGGCGGAAGCACCTGGCAGCGGTTGGCTGGATCGACGTCGTCAGGTCCGTTTCATCGTCCTCATCCCATCAAGGGAGGTCCGCCGAAGTCCGCATACCGTCCCGTCGTGGCGCGCTGCTGTCAATGGAGAACCGCGCCGGAATGGAATCGGAAAGCCACCGTGTCGGCGCGTCGGCGGTCGTGGCGGCGCACCGGCTCCCGCTGTCGGACCGTGCGTAGCTGCGGCTGGCCGGCTCGAACGCGTGCGAGCCGGCCGGTGGCGACGGGGGCTCGTCGCCGGGTCACGGCCGCGAGCGACGGCTGCCACCTCCGGGCCGCGTCGCGGTCACTCGTAGCCGAGCACCTGGCGCACGCTCAGGTGTGCGGCGTGCCACGCGGGGAGGAGGCTGGCCAGCGCGGCGAGGATGCCGACGAGCGCGACCCAGAACACGGCGCCACCCAGCGAGAAGGTGTAGCTCAGCGGCGCGCGGGTGAACTCCTCTCCGACGACGTCGCTCAGCGCCGTGCTGATCGGCACCGCGAGGGCAGCGCCGACGGGAGCGCTGAGCAAGCCGATGAGGATGCCCTCGACCACGAAGATTTTCAGCACTCCGCCGTCCGATGCGCCGATGGCGCGCATGACGCCGATCTCCCGCGCGCGCTCGTGGACGTTCATGCTCATGGTGCCCATCAGGCTCAGCGCACCGACGACGGCCAGTAGCGTCGCCAGGATCGACAGGAAGACGGTCAGCACGTCGAACTGGGACCGGATCGCTTCGTTGTTCGCTGCTGTCGTCCTGATCGACGTCGTCCCCGTGCCGCTGTCGTCGTACCGGTCCTGCAGTGCGGTGGCGACGGACGTCTGGAACGCGGCGTCGTGCTGTGTCGTCCCGACGCGCAGGCTGCTGTCGAGCTCCGCGGGCGGGACGACACCCGAGAGGTCGTCGAGGTCGACGTAGCCCGTGCCGATCCGGATGAACGTCGCGGACAGCGTCGTCTGGGCGATGCCGACGACCTCCCAGGTCGTTTCCCGCCGCTCGATCCTGAGCGTGATCTCGTCGCCCACGCCGATGTCCGGTGCGTTCGCCAGCACGTCGGTGTCCAGCACGATCGCGCGGTCGTCCTCCGGGCGCAGCCAACGTCCCTCCAGGATGACCGGACGGAGCAGATCGGTGTCGGCCGGCAGCGCATCGAGCTCGAAGCTGGAGCCCTCGCTCCCGCCCGGACGTACCTGGCGCGCGGTGCTGCTGCCCCAGCTCTCCGCTGCCGCGACGCCCGGTACCTGCATCGCCGTGTGCTCGATCGTCCCGCCGTCGTAGGCCGCGTCGAAGTCCACGCTGATGTCGTAGTTCAGGTAGGACATCGACTCGTCGAGCGTGGTGAGCAGGGATGCGCGGATACTGAAGACGGCGATGAAGATGGCTCCCCCGAGAGTGAGCGTCGCGATCGTGAGGACCAGTCGTGTCTTGCGCCGGAGTGTGTTGCGCAGCGAGAGCAGCAGTGGACGGGACAGCCCGCGTATCCGCTGGATCACCCGATCGACGCGGCTCCGCCCGAACTGGCCGCCCCCGACGCCGTGGAAGCCGAGGGCCTCCCGGACGGTGATGCGGACGCCGGAGACGACCGGGTACAGCGCTGCCGCCAGGGGCACCAACAGACCGACGGCGATCTCCAGGCCGAGCACCTGCACGGGGATGCGGAAGCCGGTGGAATCGAAGTTGATCAGGCCCGCGAGGTACCGGGAGATCCCGTACGCCGCCACCGAGGCCAGAGGGATCGCGATGCACAGGGCGATCAGACCGAGGATGAGCACCAGGCCGAGGTACAGCCGCACGAGCTGGCCGTTGCGCGCCCCGATCGACTTCATCATGCCGATCTGGCGCACCTGTTGCATCAGCAGCGCCGAGATCGTGTTGACGACCAGGAAGCCGCTGAGCAGCAGCGAGAGCAGGGCGATCGCACCGAGGACCACGACCATCGGTTGCAGGACGTCGTCGGCGGCGAACGTGCCCGGCTCGGGGATCCACATCCAGTCGACGGTCCGCCCGCTCTGCTCGACCTCGTCCCTGACGTCGTCGATCACCGCCTGGACGTGTCGCTCGTCGGCGGTGTTGCCGTCGACGAGGAGGTGCAGCGTGTTGGAGGCGCGGGGGTAGCCGAGCCGTTCGAGCGTGTCGAAGGTGATGTACCCGTACGGCGTTCCGGAGAACGAGGCCGGGACCTTGTTCAGGTCGTGGGCGAGGCCGGCGATGCGCAGCTCGCGCTCGGTGCCGTCGGACGGCCGGATCACCAGGGAGTCGCCGACGTCCGCATCGGTCAGTCCGAGCGCGGCGCGCTCGATGAGCACCTGCTCCTCCGGCGGCGGCCACGCTCCGCGTTCCGGCCTGACCTTGTTGAGCCGGATGTCGTCGAAGTCGTCGATCGCCTCGAGCCGCAGGTTGCGCCACTCGTCCGGTCGGATCTGCAGGCGCACGACGACGCTGGCGCGGCCTTCTGCCTCACGCACGTCCGGCATGTCCTGTACGGAGCGGATCAGCTCCTCGTCGAAGGGTGCCGTGAAGAGGATCGCGCTGCTGGGGTCGATCGCGGCGTAGTCGGCCGACAGATCGCGCGACATCACGACCCAGGTGCCGGCCGTGGTGCCGACGGCGAAGACGCCGACGGCGATCGACAGCGCGACCAGCAACGTGCGCGTCTTGTTGCCCCGGAGGTCGCGTAGCACCTTGCGCCAGCGGGGGCGGGTCATCAGGTCCTTCCGACGAGGGACGGACGCTGGTTCGTGACCTCGTCGACCACCTGCCCGTCGCGGAGGACGACGGCCCGGGTGACCTGCCGCGCCAGATCGGCGTCGTGCGTCACCATCAGGATGGTCTTGCCCGCCTCCACCAGGTCCTCGAACAGGCGGAAGACCGCGCCGGCGGTCTGCGAGTCGAGGTTCCCGGTCGGTTCGTCGGCCAGGAGGATCGGTGGGTCGTTCGCCAGCGCTCGGGCGATCGCCACGCGCTGCTGTTGGCCGCCGGACAGTGCCGTGGGGAGCTTGTCGGCATGGTTGGCCAACTCGACCTGGACCAGCAGGTCCATCGCCCGTTCCCGCCGCTCCCGCGGGGGGAACGTGTGGCAGAAGTCCATCGGCAGCATGACGTTCTCGATCACGGTGAGCGTGGGCAGCAGCTGGAAGAACTGGAAGATGACACCGAGCGTCCGCCCACGCCAGGGGGCGATCCGCCGCTCGCGGAGGGAGTGCACGGCCGTGCCGTCGACGAACACCGCTCCTGACGTCGGGCGGTCGATACCGGCGATGATGTTGAGGAGTGTCGATTTACCGCTGCCGGATTTCCCGATCACGGCCACGAACTCGCCGGGATCGATCCGGAGGCTCACGCCGTCGAGTGCGGTGAACACCCCGGCGGCACTCTCGTAGCGTTTCACGGCCTGCCGGACGTCGATCAGACGCGCAAATTCGGGGGTCCGGTGACGCCCCTCCGGCATGCCCATGTCTGCCACCCAGCACGATCTGCTCACAACATGCTGCGGATTGGATGAACCGACGTCATCGAGCGGGACATCCGCGGTCAGGATCACGTGAATGGTTCTGCGGGAGCATCAATACACTAGCAGGGTTGATTTCATCAACGGTGTCGGTCGTACACGGTGGGTGAGGGAGGGCGCCGCCGGAGGCCGGGCCCGTGGGCCAGTGGAGGTCGCGGACCGATCTCCGGGCCATCGGGCTCAGGCGGCGGAGGCCTCGCCGGCCACGGTGCCGTCGCGCAGTGCGCACAGCAGCGCGATGTCGGCCGCGTGCCCGGCCGACGCCACGCCGTCCCGCTCGCTGGGCGTCTCCACCACGACGGGGACGCCGGCCATCGACCGGTGGGCCAGCAGCTCGGCGAACGGCGCGACCCCGATCGAGCCCTCACCGATGGTGGTGTGCCGGTCCCGCTTGGAGCCGCACGCGTCGAGCGAGTCGTTGGCGTGCACCAGGCCCAGCCGGCCGGGGCCGACGGTGGCCTCCAGGGCGTCGAGGGCCGCGGCCATCCCGCCGGGGACGGTCAGCTCGTGGCCGGCCGCCCACGCGTGGCAGGTGTCGAAGCAGACGCCGAGCAGCGGGTGGTGCTCGAGCGCGGCGAAGTACGGGCCGAGGTCCTCCACCGTGGCCGCGAGCGACTTCCCGCCGCCGGCGGTCGGCTCGACCAGCAGCCGCGGGCCGTCGTCCGGCGCGGCGTCGAGCACCGGCAGGAGCCGCTCGTGCAGCTGGCGCAGCGCGTCCTCGTAGCGGTCCTCACCGACCGCCGACCCGGCGTGCACGACGACCCCCTGGCAGCCGAGCTGCGCGCCCTGGGCCAGGTTGTGCGCGATGGAGGCGATCGACTGCTCGACGGTCGCCTCGGTGGGGGAGCCCACGTTGACCAGGAAGGGGGTGTGGATGAACGACGGCACCCCGCGCTCGGCGCAGCCGGCGGTGAAGAGCGCGTCCTGCGCCGGGTCGCCCGCGGTCAGCTTCCAGCCGCGCGGGTTGCCGACGAACACCTGCACGGCCCGCGCGGCCACGGCGTCGGTGTAGGCCAGGCCGCCCCTGGCCAGCCCGCCCTTGATCTGGATGTGCGCCCCGATCGGCGGCACACCTGCAGCAGTACGCAGCGTCCTCAGTCCTGTCCGAACGTCACCAGGATCGTCACCGAGGTGCCGATCTCGACCGTCTGGCCGGCGGCCGGGCTCTGCCGGAACACCCGGTCGCCGAAGAACTGGCTCACCTGCACCTTCAGGCCTGCCTGCTGGAGCAGCGCGGCCGCCTCCTGCTGGCTGCGGCCGACCACGTCGGGCACCTGCACCTGCGGCAGCCCTGCCGAGACCTGGAGGGTGACGGTGCTCTCGTAGGGCGCCTGCTGGCCGGCGGCCGGGCTGACCGCCATGACCTCGCCGGGGTCGACGTCGGCGCTGCGGCCCTCGGTGCGCTCCACGGTGAAGCCCAGCGTCGACAGGTTCGCCGTCGCCTCCTCCGGCGAGAGCCCGACGACGGCAGGCACGGTCACCGGCTCGTGCCCGCGGCTGACGTAGACCACCAGCTCCTGGTCGCGCTTGAGCTCGGTGCCGGCCTCGGGCTCGAAGCCGGTCACGTGGCCGACCGGGATGTCGTTGTCGTAGTCCTGCACCTCGCGGGGGACCACGGGGACGTCCTCCAGCGCGGCGCGGACCTCCTCCACCGGGAGGCCGACCCACCCCGGGTCTGCCTCGAACCGCTCGGGGCCCTTGGAGACCACCAGCCGGACGTCGGTGCCGCGGATGGCCTCACCGCCGTCGGGTTCGGCGGAGATGACCACGCCCTCGGCGACGTCCTCGCTGAACCGCTCCTCGCAGCAGTCGGGGGTGAGCCCGGCCTCCTGCAGCAGGTCGATCGCGGCCGCCTGCTCCGTGCCGGCCAGCTGCGGCACCGTCGTCCACCGGCCGGACCCCAGCCACCAACCGACCGCGCCGATGGTGACCGCGGTGAGCAGGACGAGGGCGACGGCGAGCCGGGCGCGGCGGCGGCGGATGTGCGCCGGCACGCCGGGGCGGGTCCGCTCGGGCGCGGGCCGCCGTGTCCCCGGGTCGGTGCCGCCGGGCACGGGGCCGGCCAGCATCGAGGTGCGGCTGCTGCCGCGGCCGGGCCGGGTGCCGCCGGGGCCGAGCACCTCGGTGCGCGGGGCACCCGGCTCGCCGGTCTGCCGCGTCGGGCGGCTGGGCCGGTTGGTCGGCCGGAGCGTCTCGGGGCCGGCGGTGCTGCGGCCGGTGGGCACGGGCACCCGCTCGATGCGGAGGTCGTTGCGCACGTCCTCGAGGTCGGCGAGGAACGCGCCGGCGTCCAGCGGGCGGACGGCGGGGTCGCGGCGGGTGGTGCGCGCGACCAGCTCGTCGACCTCCCACGGCAGGCCCGGCACCTCGTCCGACGGCGTCGGCATGTCGTGGTGCACGTGCTGGTAGGCCACCGCCAGCGGGGTGTCCCCGCCGTAGGGCGGGTGGCCGGTGAGCATCTCGTAGAGCACGACCCCGGCGGCGTACACGTCGCTGCGGGCGTCGGCCTTGCCGCGCTCGAGCTGCTCGGGGGAGAGGTAGGCGACCGTGCCGATGAGCACGCCGCCGGTGTGGCTGGTCTGCCCGGTGCCGGTCAGCGCGCGGGCCAGGCCGAAGTCGGCGACCTTCACCACACCGTCGGCGCCGATGAGCACGTTCTCGGGCTTGATGTCGCGGTGCACGATGCCGGCGCGGTGGGCGGCGGTCAGCCCGGAGAGCACCGGCTCCAGGACGGCGAAGGCCTCGGCGACGGTGAGCCGGCCGCGCGCCTGCAGCAGGTCGCGCAGCGTGCGGCCGCGGACCAGCTCCATGACGAGGAAGACCAGGCCCTGGTCGCTGCCCTGGTCGCTCACCGAGACGACGTTGGGGTGGCTGAGCATCGCCGCGGCCCGCGCCTCGCGGGTGAACCGGTCGACGAACGTCGGGTCGTGGGCGAGGTGCTCGGCCATGACCTTGACCGCGACGGTGCGGTGCAGCCGCAGGTCGGTGGCGGCGTAGACGGTGGACATCCCGCCCCGGGCGAGGCGCTCCTCGAGCAGGTATCGCCCCTCGAGGACGAGGCCGACCACGGGGTCGGTCACGGCGGTGTCCACCCGGCCGAGTCTAGGAGCGCGTCCCGCTCGCGCCGGCCGTACACGCGGAGCGCCGTCAGGTGTGACGGGCTCACTCGTCACACCGGTCTCGGTGCACTCACCCTGCCGAGATCACGCGATCTCGCACCGTTGCAGCGCCGCGGGCGTGCGAGATGGCGCGATCTCGACTCGAGGTCTCGGGCCGGCTCAGGCCAGGTCGAGGCCGGGATAGAGGGGGTGACGGTCCAGCAGCTCGGCGGCCGCGGCGCGGGTCCGGCCGGCCAGGCCGTCGGTGGTGGCGTACTTCGCCTTGGACGGCGAGCCGTCGCGGGTGGCGGTCGGCGTCGTGTTCGACAGGACGTCGACGATGAGCTCGGCGGTGCGGTCGAACTCGTCCGCCCCGAACCCGCGGGTGGTCAGCGCCGGGGTGCCCAGCCGGATGCCGGAGGTGTACCAGGCGCCGTTCGGGTCGGCCGGGATCGCGTTGCGGTTGGTGACGACGCCGGCGTCCAGCAGCGCGGACTCCGCCTGCCGGCCGGTGAGGCCGAAGCCGGAGACGTCGACGAGCACCAGGTGGTTGTCGGTGCCGCCGGTGACCAGCCGCGCGCCGCGGCGGGTCAGGCCGTCGGCGAGGGAGACGGCGTTGTCGACGATGCGCTGGGCGTACCCGGCGAAGGCGGGCTGCCGGGCCTCGGCGAAGGCGACCGCCTTGGCGGCCATGACATGGGGGAGCGGTCCGCCGAGCACCATCGGGCAGCCGCGGTCGACGGCGTCGGCGTACTCGGGCTGGGCCAGCACCATGCCGCCGCGCGGGCCGCGCAGCGACTTGTGCGTCGTGGTGGTGACGACGTGCGCGTGCGGCACCGGGTCGAAGTCGCCGGTGAAGACCTTCCCGGCGACCAGGCCGGCGAAGTGGGCCATGTCGACGACGAGCGTGGCGCCCACCTCGTCGGCGATCTCGCGCATCCGGGCGAAGTCGACGCGGCGCGGGTAGGCCGAGTAGCCGGCCATGAGGATCAGCGGGCGGAACTCCCGGGCCCGCGCGCGGACGGCGTCGTAGTCGAGCAGCCCGGTCCCCGGGTCGGTGCCGTAGGAGGACTGCTCGAACATCTTGCCGCTGATGTTCGGGCGGAAGCCGTGGGTGAGGTGGCCGCCGGCGTCCAGGGACATGCCGAGCATCCGCTGGTCACCGAGCTGGTGGCGCAGCGTGGACCAGTCGGCGTCGGTCAGCTCGTTGACGTGCCGGACGCCGGCCTTCTCCAGCGCCGGGGACTCCACGCGGGAGGCCAGCACCGCCCAGAAGGCGACCAGGTTGGCGTCGATGCCGGAGTGCGGCTGGACGTAGGCGTGCGGCGCGCCGAACAGCTCGCGGGCGTGCTCGGCGGCCAGCGCCTCGACGGTGTCGACGTTCTGGCAGCCGGCGTAGAAGCGGTGGCCGACCGTGCCCTCGGCGTACTTGTCCGACAGCCAGTTGCCCATGGTGAGCAGCACCGCGGGGCTGGCGTAGTTCTCGCTGGCGATCAGCTTGAGCGAGGCCCGCTGGTCGGCCAGCTCCGCGCCGATCGCGTCGGCCACCCGGGGCTCCACGGCCCCTATGACCTGCAGCGCGCTGCGGTAGGCGGCCGAGGCGGTCTCGGCGACGGAGGTGGCGGTGGTGTCGGTCATGGAGGGCTCCAGCGCGAGGGGACGACGGGTGGGTGCCCAGGCGCCCGGCGGGGTGGTGCGGGCCGCTCCCCGGTGGTGGTCCACCTCAGCAGCGCCAGTCACGGCCCCGCGCCATGGTATCCGGGCAGCCCGGCGGGGGTCCGGCGTCCCGGGGGACGGCGGACGGCGCGGGTCGGGTCGGGTCATAGGCTCGCATGTCATGGAGACGCTCACCCCCGCGGAGGTCGCCGGCGTACTGGGGGTCTCGCCGAACCGGGTCCGTCAGCTGCTGCGCGAGAACAAGCTCCTGGCCGTGCCGGGCAGCGGCAACAGCCGGATCCCGGCCGACTTCCTCCGGGACGGCGCCGTCCTCAAGCACCTGCCCGGGCTGATCACCGTGCTCAAGGACGGCGGGTTCAGCGACGAGGAGGTGTTCGAGTGGCTGTTCCGCCCCGACGAGACGCTGCCCGGCACTCCCGTCGAGGCGCTGCGCGGCGACCGGCACGCCGAGGTCACCCGGCGCGCCCAGGCCCTGGCCTTCTGACCCGCCCGTGGGCTCCCTGACGTACCTGGTGCTGCTGGCCGGCTGCCTGGTCGTCACCGCGCCGCTCGAGCTCCTGCTGCGGGTGCGGGTGTACGCCCGCTGGCGGCGGCTGCTGGTGGCGGTCGCGCCGGAGTTCGCCGTCTTCGTGGTCTGGGTGCTGTACGCGATCGCGCAGGGCCACTGGGACTACTCCGACCGGCTGACCCTCGGCGTCCGGCTGCCCGGGGGGATCCCGGTGGAGGAGGTGCTGTTCTTCCTCGTCGTCCCGCTGTGCTCGGTGCTGGCGCTGGAGGCGGTGCGGAAGGTCACCGGCTGGGACGCCGGCTACCCCGCCGAGGAGGCCGACGCATGAGAACCTCCCGCCTGCTGTGCCGGCGTCCTCTCCGCACTGCGGGCCGGATCGCGCCGGCAGAGCGGGGGATCGGCCAGCAGAGCGCGCCGGCGGGGGAGCGGTCGTGAGCTACAGCGCGCTGGCGGTCACCGCGGTGGTCGCCGTCCTGGTGCTGGACCTGGCCGTCTACCGCACCCGGATGGTCACCCGGCCGGTGTTCTGGGTGGCCTACGCGATCATCGTCACGTTCCAGCTGCTCATGAACGGCGTGCTCACCGGCCTGGCGGTCGTCACCTACGACCCGGACACCATCTGGGGCCCGCGGATCGCCTACGCCCCGGTCGAGGACCTGCTGTTCGGCTTCGCCATGGTCACCCTGACCCTGGCCAGCTGGGCGGCGGTCAACCGGCGGGCGAACACCGCCAGGCGCCGCGGCCTGGACACCCGCACCCGGCGGTCGAGCACCCGGTAGTCGGCCCGCTCGATCTCGGTGAGGATGCCGCCGTAGAGGTCGGTGGCGGCGCGCACGCAGTCGCGGGACTCCGGTGCGAGCATCGGCGTCCCAGGGGCGGCGTCGTCGTAGCGGCGGCGGACGATCGCCACCATCTCCCGCATCAGCTCGCGGAACCGGTCGTCGAAGCGCTTCTCGATGAGCTGCTCGCGGGGAACGCCGTGCGCGGCCATGAGGTCGGCGGGCAGGTAGACCCGGCCCCGGTCGGCGTCCTCGGCGACGTCGCGCAGGAAGTTGGTCAGCTGGAACGCCTCGCCCAGGGCTATCGCGTGCGGGGCGGCCTCCTCGCGGGCCACGCCGGGCGCGGTGCCGAGGACGGGGAGCACCTGCAGCCCGATGACCGCCGCCGAACCCCACATGTAGCGGTCGAGGGCGTGCATGTCGGCGTAGCCGGTGACCTCGAGGTCGCTGGTCATCGCGGCGAGGAAGTCGACCAGGTGCTCGACGGCGATGCCGTACCGGCGGTAGGTGTGCACCAGGGCCAGCCGCACCGGGTCGTCGGACCAGCCGGCCTCCAGCTCGGCGAGCGCCGCGCGGGACCACTCGGCGAGGTCGCCGGCCGGGTCGGCGCCGGGGTGGTCGACGAGGTCGTCGGCGGTGCGGGCGGCGGCGTACAGCGCGTGGATCGACGGACGGCGGTCCGGCGTGAGCAGCCGGGTGGCCAGGTGGTAGCTCTTGCCGTGCCGGGCGGCGATCGCGGCGCACTCCCGGTAGGCGGCGTCGAGCAGCGCCTGCCGCTCGGCCTGGCTGCGGGGCGGGTTGACGAGGGTCACCGGGTCCCCGTCCCGCGGTGGTGCGGCGATTTCCGCGGAAACCGCCGGTCGGGGCCGGTGATCCGCTCGGCGGCCAGCCGGCCGCTGATGACGACCATCGGCACGCCGACGCCCGGCTGCACCGACGAGCCGGCCAGGACGACGTTCTCCGGTCCGCGCCGGGGGAGCGTCGGCGTCCGGAACGGGCCGGTCTGGCCGAAGGTGTGCGCCAGCGCGAACGGCGTCCCGGCGGCCATGCCCTGTGCCGCCCAGGTCAGCGGGGTGTCGACGTGCTCGACCTCGATCGCGCCGGTCAGGCCGGTCCAGCCGCGGTCCTCCAGCACGGCGAGGACCTCGTCGCGGTAGCGGGGGCCCAGCGTCGTCCAGTCCAGGTCGGGGTTGCCGCCGCTGTGCGGGTCGAGGTTCGGGGTGGGGGCGACGATGCTGAGCACCTGGCCGCCCTCGGGGGCGAGGCCGCGGTCGGTGCGCGACGGCATGCTGACCAGCAGGCTGGGGTCGGTCATCGGGCGCCCGTCCCGGGTGAGCTCGGCGAACACCTCGCGCCAGGCGGCGCCGAAGCTGATCGTGTGGTGCGCCTGGCCGGCCAGTTCGCTGCGGACGCCGACGTGCACTGCCACGCAGGACGGCGAGTACACCGGCCGCCGCAGCCGCCGGAACCCGGGCACCAGCGCCTCCGGCCGGTCGACGGTGACGACGACGGCGTCGGCGGGCAGCCGCTCGCCGTCGTCCAGCAGCACGCCGGTGACCCGCGAGCCGGTCACCTCCAGCTCGCGCACCCCGGTGTCGTAGCGGAACACCACCCCGGCATCCGCGGCCGCGGCCGCCAGCGCCCGGGGGACGGCGGCCATCCCGCCCACCGGGTGCCAGACGCCGGCGCCGATGTCGAGCTGGGCGATGACGGCGTAGGCGGCGATCGCCCGGTACGGGCTGACCCCGGCGTAGAGGGCCTGGAAGCTGAACAGGCGGCGCAGCCGGTCGTCGGTGAAGTGCCGCTCGACGTGCCGTGACAGCCGGCCGAAGCCGCCGCGCCGGGCCAGCTGGACGAGCTCGGGGCCGAGCAGGTCCATCGGGGTGTCGAGGTTGCGGTCGATGAAGGTGTCCAGCTGCAGCCGGTACAGCTCGGCCAGGTCGGCCAGGTAGCGGCGCAGCGCCGCGGCCTCGCCCGGCCCGCACAGCGCCTCGACCTCGGCGGCGAACGCGTCGACGTCGGCGTGCACGTCCAGGTGCGAGCCGTCGGCGAACTGCGCGCGGTACGTCGTCTCCAGCGGGACCAGCTGGAGCCGGTCCTCCAGCTTCTCGCCGACCGCGGCGAGGGTGTCGGCGACCAGCTCGGGGGCGGTGAAGACCGACGGGCCGGTGTCGAGGGCGTACCCGCGCTCCTCGATCCGCCCGGCCCGCCCGCCCGGGCCGGACCCGCGCTCGACGACGGTGACGTCGCGGCCGGCGCCGCGCAGCCGCAGCGCCGCGGACAGCCCGGCGAGGCCAGCGCCGACGACGACGACGCGGTCGGTGCGCCCGGGGACGGTGCGGACCATCAGGCGGTGCGGGTGGTCGCGGCGACGGCCAGCGCGTCCAGCGCGGCCCGGGCGTCGTCGGCCAGGGGGGCCTCGGCGATCGCGGTGCGGGCCAGCGCGGTGCGCTCGGCGATCCGCCGCTCGACCTGCGCCCGGGCGCCGGTGGACTCGATCAGGGCCCGCAGCGCGTCGAACTCCTCGGGCCCGGCGGCGGGGTCGCCCAGGGTGTCGGCCAGCAGCCGCCGCCCCGCGCCGTCCGCGGCCTCCTCGGCCAGCGCGACGAGCAGCGTCTGCTTGCCCTCGCGCAGGTCGTCGTCGGCGGACTTGCCGGTGACCGACGGGTCCCCGAACACCCCGAGGACGTCGTCGCGCAGCTGGAACGCCTCGCCCAGCGGCAGGCCGATGGCGGTGTAGACCTCCGCGGCGCGCTCGCCGGCACCGGCGATGGCCGCGCCCAGCTGCAGCGGCCGCTGCACCGTGTAGCCGGCGCTCTTGTAGCGGGCCACGGTGAGCGCGCCCTGTGCGCCGGGCAGGCCGCCGGCGGCGCGCAGCAGGTCCAGGTACTGCCCGGCGGTCACCTCGGTGCGCATGGTGTCCCAGACCGTGCGGGCGCGGGAGAGCGCGGCGGGGGAGATGCCCGAGCAGCGCAGCAGCTCGTCGGACCAGACCAGCGCGAGGTCGCCGACGAGGATCGCCGCCCCGACGCCGAAGGTGTCGCCGTCCCCGGCCAGCTCGCCGTCCCCGTGCCGGGCGGCGAAGCCGACGTGGGTGGCCGGTCGGCCGCGGCGGGTCAGCGCGCCGTCCATGACGTCGTCGTGGACCAGGGCGCTGGCGTGCACGAACTCCAGCGCGGCCACCGCCCGCAGCACGGCGGCGTCGGACTCGCCCGGGCCGTGGTCGGGGGACTGGTCGCGGACGCCGCGCCAGCCCCAGTAGGCGAACAGCGGGCGCAGTCGCTTGCCGCCGTCGGCGAGGGCGCACACCTCGTCGACCACGGGCAGCAGCGACTCGTCCATCGCCGCCAGGGTCCGCCGCTGGACGTCGAGGAAGTCCGACAGGGCGGTCGCGACGGCCGCGCGGACGCGGTCGATCTCGGCGGCGGCCGGCGGCGGGGCCGGGGGGAGGACGGGTCTCTCGCGCTGCTGCGCCCCGGCGGTCACGGAACGAGTATCGCGCCCGACCTGATCGGGCGCGGCCGGGATGGGGGCGGAGTCGGTCAGGGCCAACGGGTCAGCCTCCTGGGGCCGGGGGTGCGGTGGTGCCGGAGGACTTCCCCGCGGCCGCGCCGTCCGGATGCAGCGGGACCCGGGGGACGGCGGGTCCGTATCCTCGACGTCCATGACCCGGACCGTGCGCGAGCTGCTCGCCGAGGGCAGGCCGACGTGGTCCTTCGAGTTCTTCCCACCCAAGACCCCCGAGGGCGCCGCCCAGCTGTGGACGGCGCTGCGCGAGCTGGAGCGGCTGCAGCCGTCGTTCGTGTCGGTCACCTATGGCGCCGGCGGGTCGACCCGCGAGGGCACCGTGTCGGTCACCGAGCGCATCGCCACCGAGACGACGATGACCCCGCTGGCCCACCTGACCGCCGTCGACCACAGCGTCGCCGAGCTGCGGCACGTGGTCAGCCGCCTGGCCGCCGCGGGCGTGCGCAACCTGCTGGCGCTGCGCGGCGACCCGCCGGGTGCCGACCCGCAGGCCGAGTGGGTGGCCCACCCCGAGGGGCTGCACTACGCGGGCGAGCTGGTCGAGCTGATCCGCTCGATGGGCGACTTCTCCGTCGGCGTGGCGGCGTTCCCCGAGCGGCACCCGCGCTCGCCGGACTTCGAGACCGACGTGGCGATGTTCGTGCGCAAGTGCCGGGCCGGCGCCGACTTCGCGATCACCCAGATGTTCTTCCGCCCCGAGGACTACCTGCGGATGCGCGACCGGGTGGCCGCCAGCGGCTGCGAGGTGCCGATCATCGCCGGGGTCATGCCGGTGACCAACGCCCGGCAGATCACCCGCATCGTGCAGCTGTCCGGGCAGGCGTTCCCCGAGCACCTGGCCGCCCGCTTCGCCGAGCTGGACGGCGACACCCCGGAGGCCAAGGCGGCGGTGCGGGCCTACGGCGTCGAGGTGGCCACCGAGCTGTGCCGGACGCTGCTCGCCGAGGGCGTCCCGGGCATCCACTTCATCACCATGAACCGGTCGACGGCGACCCGTGAGGTCCACGCCAACCTGGCGGCGGTCCCGACTCCTCACTGAGCCGGGTCCGCCGCGGGGGTCGCGGCGGCGCGGCCGGCCAGCCGGGCCGCCGTCTCGGCGGCGGCCCGGCGCAGGCCCTCCCGCTCGGCCGCGTAGCCGCCGATCGTGCCGACCACCGGCAGGTTGGACAGCGCCCGGTGCAGAAGCCTGCCCTTGGGCCGGGCGTCGAGGGTGTCGTCGATCCGGCCGAGCAGCCGGGCGACCCGCCACACGGTGCGGACGGCGCCCCGGTCGTCCCCGTCCCCGAGCACCTCGTCGGCGTAGGCGCCGGGGGCGCGGGTCAGCAGCGGGCGCACCCGCTCGGCGGGCAGGTCGCGGTCGAGCAGCACCTGGGCCAGCAGCGACACCCGCTCGGCCTCGTCCTCGACGCCGTGCTCGGCGGCCACCCCGCCCACCACCAGCGCCTGGACCGCCGAGCCGACCGTGTTCTGCAGCGGCAGCAGGTCGGCGAGCTTGCCGGCGAAGCGGGGGACGGCGCTGACGCCGGCGGCGACGCGGCTCACCCGGTCGGCCCACCACTCCTCGCGCTCGGCCTGCGGCAGCTCCGGTGGACGGCCGAGCCGGCGGACCAGCGGGGCCGTCAGCCGGTCGACCCGGCGGAGGACGTCGACGACGACCGCGTCACTGATGGGTGGGGCCATGCAGTCGCTCTACCCGCGGTCGCGGCCGGCCCATGCACGGACCCGATCCCGCGGGAACGTCCACGCGTCCCACCTCTCACCCAGGTGCCGAGGCGTTCCTCGATGCCCTCGCGGCCGACCCGGCTCCGAAGATGTCAGCCGCCAACAACGTCGAGGCGGCCGTCGTCGTCGATGCGACGCAGGCCCCGGTCGCCCGGCGACGCTTCGACGAGCTGGTGCAGGTCATGCGTCTGGAGATGGGCATCCCGCGAGGCTGCACGTCGGGGACTGCTTCGCCTACGCCCTCGCTGTCGAGAACAGGGAGCCGCTGCTCTTCACGGGCAACGACTCCGGCCACACGGACGTGACGCCGGCTCCGCCACCAGCCGGCTGACGACGGACGCAGGGGACAGTCGGACCCCGCGGCACGTTCCGGGCGGGGAGTGGCCGCCGGGGTACGGCGCTCGTCCCTCAGTCCGGCGGCGCGGCCAGCGGGGCGCGGGTGCGGGTCATCAGGTCGACCAGCTCGGCGACCGCCGTCCGCACCGCCGCGATCTCCTCGGCCACGGCCCCCGGGCCGCGGTCTGCCGGGCCCGGCGGGTACGCCGTCTCCACGGTGATCCCGTCGATCTCGGCGGCGCTGCGCTCCAGCCGCTCCAGGTCGGCCAGCGAGCGCAGCTCGGCCGACAGCAGCGCGGCCTGGTCGCGGTGCCGGATCAGCGCATCGGCCCGGTCGCCCAGCCGCAGCGCCGCCGCTTCCAGCGCGGCGGACTGGGCGTCCCAGTACTCCCCGGCGGGCCCGGCCGGGCGCAGGCCGAGGATGGCGCGGGCGTCCCGGATGCGCACCGCCAGGTCGACGATGCGGTCGACCTCGGCCTGCCCGTCGAAGGCCGCCCGGTTCGCCGCGAGGAACGGCGAGGACCAGGCCGGCTCGCGCAGCGTCTCCGCCCAGGCGCGCGACGCCGCGGCGGCGACCCGGGCCTCGGTGGTGTCCCACGCGGCCAGCGCCGCCTCGGGTGCCGGGAGCGGCACCTCGGGCGCAGGGGACGCCGGCCCCAGCCGGGCGCGGGCGGCCCGGTCCAGCCGGACGACGGCCGCGCGCAGGCGTGCCCGGCGCGACGACGGCTCGCGCCGGGGCGATCGGACGACGACCAGCCGGCCGTCGGTCAGGTACCGGTCCGGCCAGAGCGCCGCGCCGTCGTCCGCCGTCCCCATGGTCCTGCCCTCCTGCTGCACCCGGTGAGCAGCCCGTCGCTCCAGGGTGCCGGTCCCGGCAGCCGGACGACGGACCTTCCGGACCGGGCGTTCGGCGTGTCCCCAGCCGGGTAGTCCTGCCCGGGACGCCGAACGCGGAGTCGCCCGGTGCGGCCGGACGGACCACGATCACCGAGACTGCACACGAGTGCTGACCAACTGGGAGGACGTCACGTGGCCGGTGGACTCGTAGCACTGCTCGACGACGTGGCGGTGCTGGCGCGCGCCGCCGCCGCCTCCATCGACGACATCGGGGCGGCTGCAGGACGAGCCAGCGTCAAGGCCGCCGGTGTCGTCGTCGACGACACCGCCGTCACACCGCAGTACGTGCACGGCCTGGCCGCCGAGCGGGAGATCCCGATCATCCGGCGGATCGCCACCGGTTCGCTGCGCAACAAGCTGTTGATCATCCTGCCCGCCATCCTGCTGCTCAGCCAGTTCCTGCCGTTCCTTCTCACCCCGATCCTGATGATCGGAGGGGCCTACCTGTGCTACGAGGGCGCGGAGAAGGTCTGGCACAAGCTCAGCGGCCACCACGAGGCCCACGCATCGGTGGAGCAGGCGCTCCCGGACGAGAAGACGATCGTGACCGGGGCCGTGCGCACCGACTTCATCCTCTCGGCGGAGATCATGGTGATCTCGCTGAACGAGGTGGCCGACGAGGGCTTCTGGTCCCGCGCGGTGATCCTCGCGGTCGTCGCGGTCGGCATCACGGTCCTCGTCTACGGCGTCGTCGGCCTCATCGTGAAGATGGACGACGTCGGGCTGTCCCTGTCCCAGCGCCCCGGGAAGGGGATCTCCCGGTTCGGCCACGGACTGGTGAAGGCGATGCCGCGGCTGCTCACCGCCCTGACCGTGGTCGGGACCGCCGCGATGCTGTGGGTCGGCGGTCACATCCTGCTGGTCGGCTCGGACGAGCTTGGCCTGCACGCCGTGTACGGCGCCGTGCACCACCTGGAAGAAATCGCGCACGAGGCCACCGGGGCCCTCGGCGGGGTCGTGGGGTGGCTGGTCAACACCCTGGCCAGCGCGCTCGTCGGGCTCGTCGTCGGCGCGCTGATCGTGCTGGTCATGAACCTGACGGTGCACCGGCGCAAGTCCTCCGCCGCCGCCCACTGACGGGAGGACCCCTGCCCCCGCGACGTGCAGGCTCGCGGCGGGACCCGGTAGGGGCGAGGCCGCGCTGCCCGCTCGTACCGTGGGGCGCATGGCGGCACGGGGGCGGGGCGCGCTCGCCCGGTGGGCCGCGGTCGGCCTGCTCGTCGCGGCGCTGGGAGCGCTGCCCTCGCTCGTGGCCGCGCTGCCCGCGGACGACGCGGACGTCCCCGCGGCCGAGCTCCGGGCCGCCGTGCTGGCCAGTGCGGACGTCGGCTTCTCCGGCTACGCGGTGTCGGCGGGCGGGCTGGCCCTGCCGGTGTCCGACCGGCTCACCGACGTCGCGGATCTCTTCAGCGACCGCACGCTCGTGCGGGTGTGGTGGCGCGGCCCGGAGGAGCACCGGGTCGACGTGGTGAGCGGAGCGGGGGAGACCGGGGTGCACCGCGACCCCGGCGGTACCTGGACCTGGGACTTCGAGGCCGGCACCGCCACCCGCGGCGCCCCCGCGTCCCTCGCGCTGCCGACCCCGCCGGACCTGCTGCCCGCCCCGCTGGGCCGCCGGCTGCTGTCCGAGGCCGCCGACGACGAGCTGTCCCGGGTCGGCGCCCGGCGGGTGGCCGGCCGCGACGCGCTGGGGCTGCGGGTGGTGCCGGCCGACGCCGCCTCGTCGGTCGGCCGGGTCGACGTGTGGGTCGACCCGGCCAGTGGGCTGCCCCTGCAGGTGGAGGTCTTCGCCGAGGACGCCGACCTGCCGGCGCTGGACACCCGGTTCCTCGACCTCGACCTCGCCGTCCCGCCGGCCGGCGTCGTCGCCTTCACCCCGCCGCCGGAGGCCACCCTGCTCACCGCGCCCGACACCGAGGAGCTCATCGCGCAGGCCGAGGAGAGGGCGCCGGACGTGCGGCTGCCCGGGGAGCTGGCCGGCCTGCCGCGGCGCGGCTTCGCGGGGGTGCCCGACGCGGTCGGCGTGTACGGCCGCGGCGTGACGCTGCTGGCGGTCGCGCCGGTGCCGGGCCGGCTGGCCGGCGGGCTGCGCGCGGCGCTGACCGCGAGCCCCGACGCCGTCCGCGACGAGCTCGGCACGCGGGTCGCGGCCGGCCCGCTCGGCCTCATGCTGGTCGACCGGGGCGGCGGCCCGGCCTACGTGCTCACCGGCACGGTCTCCCTCGACGCGCTCGCCGACGCTGCTCGCCGGCTGCCCGGAGCAGTGTCGTGAACGCGGTGATCCGCACGCGGGGGCTGGTCAAGCGCTACGGCCGGCTGCGCGCGGTCGACGGCATCGACCTCGACGTCCGCGCCGGCGACGTCTACGGCTTCCTCGGCGCCAACGGCTCGGGCAAGACGACGACGGTGCGGATGCTGCTCGGCCTGGTGCTGCCCACGGCCGGCGAGGTGGAGCTGCTCGGCGAGCGGATGCCCCGCGCCGGCCGGCGGGTGCTGCCGCGGGTCGGGTCGCTGGTCGAGGGCCCGGCGCACCACGGGCACCTGTCCGGGCGGGCCAACCTCGCGCTGATCGACGCGGCCGGGCCGGGCGGGTCGCGGCGCACCCGCCGCGCGCGGATCGGGCAGGTGCTCGAGCAGGTGGGCCTGGGCGGCATCGACCGCCGGCCGGTGCGCGCCTACTCCCTGGGCATGCGGCAGCGGCTCGGGCTGGCCGCCGCGCTGCTGCGCCGGCCCGAGCTGCTGGTGCTCGACGAACCGACCAACGGGCTGGACCCGCAGGGCATCCACGAGATCCGGGACCTGCTGCTCGAGCTGCACCGCGGCGGGACGACGGTCTTCCTCTCCAGCCACCTGCTGGCCGAGGTCGAGCAGCTGTGCACCCGCATCGGCGTGCTGGACCGCGGCCGGCTGGTGCTGCAGGACGAACTGGCCCGGCTGACCGCGCCGACCGGGGCCACCGTCGTGTCCACGCCGGACGCCGACCGGGTGCGTGCGGTCCTCGACGGGCGGGTGCTCGCGGTCGACGGCTCCCACGTGGTCGTGCGCGGCGACGACCCGGCCGAGGTCAACGCGCTGCTCGTGGGCGCCGGGGTGCCGGTCACCGGGCTGGCCCTGCAGCGGCCCTCGCTCGAGCAGGTCGTGCTGGCCGCGGCGGGCAGCAGCGCCGACCGGGTGGCGGCCCGGTGATCGGCGTCGAGCTGCGCAAGCTGTTCCGCCGTCCGCGCACCTGGGTGACGATCGCCGTCCTCAACGCGCTGCCGGTGCTGGTCGCCGTCCTCGTGCAGCTGACCGACCTCGCGCCCCGGCCGGGGGAGGGCCCGCCGTTCCTCTCCGCCGTCCTCACCAACGGCGCGCTGTTTCCGCTGGCGGCGCTGGCCATCGTGCTGCCGCTGTTCCTGCCCATCGCGGTCGCCGTCGTCGCCGGGGACGCGGTCGCCGGCGAGGCGCAGGCCGGCACGCTGCGGTACCTGCTGGCCCGGCCGGCCGGGCGGACCCGGCTGCTGGTCGCCAAGCTGGTCGCGGTCGTCGCGTTCGTCCTGGTCACCGTGCTGGTCGTGGCGGGCGTCGGCTACGTCGTCGGGACGACGCTGTTCGAGGCCCAGCCCGTCGCCGCCGGCGCGACCACCTCGGTGTCGGGCACCTCGCTGACCGAGCAGGAGCTGGCCGGCCGCAGCCTGATGGCCATCGGCTACGTGACGGTCTCCATGCTCGGCGTCGCCGCCTTCGGCCTGTTCTTCTCCACGCTGACCGACTCGCCGCTGGCCGCCGCCCTCGGTGCGCTCGCGGTGCTGGTGACCTCGTCGCTGCTGTTCACCCTGGACGCCGCCTCGCCGATCGCGCCCTACCTGCCGACGCGGTACTGGCTGGCGTTCGTCGACCTGTTCCGCGATCCCGTCCTGTGGCGGGACGTCGTCCGCGGGCTGGCGCTGCAGGGCGTCTACGTCGGCGTGCTGCTGGCCGCCGCGTGGGCCAACTTCACCACCAAGGACGTCACGAGTTGACGGACCCCGTCCCCCACCCAGCGGGACTCCGGACGGGGCCGTCAGGGCCGTGCGGTCGGCCGTCGGCCCAGGAAGGCCACCAGCCGGTCCCCGGGGTGCGCGTCCGGCGGCAGGTCCACGGGCGCGGAGAAGCGGCCCGGGCGGGCTCCGTCGTCCACCAGGGACGTCGCCGTCCGGAGGAGGGCGGCAGCCAGGTCGGGCGGCACTCCGCGTCCCGAGCCGCAGGCCGTGGCGACGTCCCAGCCGTGGACGGCCAGTTCGACCGCGCCGCCACGGGCGGCCGCCTGCGTCCGTGCGGCGCCCTCTGCGCTGCCCTGCCCGTCGCGCGCCGCGGCCGACGTCAGGACGTCGAGCAGGTGCAGCAGGCGGTCCCGCGCCACGGCGGAGGGATCGGCGTCCCCCGTGCGCGGCGGGGAGGGCAGGTCGAGGTCGCCGGTGCGCGCCAGACCGGTGAGGCCGTCGGCCGCGTCGGCCAGGTGCAGCAGCAGGGTCCGCACGGGCCAGCCGGCGCACGGGGTCGGCCGGTCGAGATCGGCGACGGTGACCTCGGCCAGGCCCTCGAGCGCGTAGCCGGCGGCGCGGGCGAAGAGCGCGACGTCCGCCGTCAGCGGAGGCGCAGCGGTCGCGGTCACGAGGTCCGCCCGGGCGCCGCGGCCGTCGGCGCCATCTCCCACGGCGCCTCGGGCAGCACCTCGCCCGTCTCCAGCAGCGACTTGAGGTTGGCCAGCACTGCCGGCCAGCCGTGCGAGATCTCGCCGAGTGCGGTCTCATCGGCGAGGTTCTCGTGGGTCACGGTCAGCCGCACGACCCCGCCGTGCTCCTCGAGGAGGAAGGTCACCACGGAGTCCCCACCGGGCGGCTCGGGGCCGTCGGGAGCTCCGAACGTGATGACCAGGCGACGTGGCGGATCCGTCTCGAGCACCCGGCCGGCCGCGTCGGGGACGCCCGACCCGTCGGTGCGCCGGTGCTCCCAGCGCGAACCCGGCTGCCAGTCCGAGACGTTGGCGTGGCCCCAGTAGCGCGCGGTCAGGTCGGCGTCGGTGAGGGCCTGCCAGACCTGCTCCGCGCGGGCCCGGACGTAGGTGACGTAGACGTAGGTCGGTACGGATGCCGCTCGTTCGGTCATGGCGTGCTCCTCTGCTCGCTGACGGATGGCCTGCAGGGCCTCCAGCCGGGGCCGGTCGAAGGCCGAGATCCAGCGCTCGCCGATCTCGGAGATGGCGGCGGGGTTCAGGAAGTGCAGCCGCTCCCGGCCGCGGCGGACGACGGTGACCAGGCCGGCGCGGACGAGGACGTCGAGGTGCTGGGTGGCCGACTGGCGGGCCATCCCGAGCCGGGCGCAGAGCTCGCCCAGCGTCTGACCGTCCTGCTCGCGCAGCCGGTCGAGGAACAGCCGCCGGGTGGGGTCGGCCAGGGCCTTGAAGACCTGGTCCACGTCCCTGGTCTCCGCGGCCACGACCAGCATCATGCAGGCATCCGCCTGCATGTGTCAACGGTGTCCCGGGCGCTCGGCGAGGGGCGGATCAGCCGCCCAGGCGGGCGCAGTCGCCGGGACCCAGCGGGGCCGGCGCGGCGACCCCCAGCTGCTCGAGCACCATCGCCTGGACCAGCGGGTCGCGCGGCAGGTCGCCGTGGGAGACGCGGGCGCCGGTGCAGACCGCCTGCACCGGCAGCTCGAGCGCGCCCTCCAGCCGGGCGGACTCCGGCGGGGTCACCGTCTGGTCCTGCTCCGTCCAGATCGACACCCAGGCCGGGCCCTCGGGCGTCTCGTCGCCGGCGTTGAGCCGGGCCAGCAGCGGGCTGTCGGTGGTCATCTGCCGGCAGGCCTCCGGGCACTGGTCCGGGGCGGCCGAGCCGGCCAGGTCGGCCAGCGAGGTGCCGTGGTGCGGGGAGCCGAGCGTGACGATCCGGCGGGCGACGACCGCGCCGCCGTCCGCGGCCCACAGCCGGGCGACCACCCCGCCGGCGGAGTAGCCGACCACGTCCACGCTGCCCGCGCCGGTGCGCTCCAGGGCCGCCCGGGCCGCCTCGCCGAGGACGCCGGCTGCGGCCGCGAGGTCGCCGGTGCCGTTCCCGGGGACGGCGACCACCGTGGCGTCGCGCCCTTCCGCGGCCAGCCGGTCGGCCAGCGGCTGCAGCGCCGCGGTGGACCCGCCGTAGCCGGGCACCAGCAGCACCGGTCCGGGCTCGTCCTGCGCCACCGGCTCCCGGCCCGCGGCGTCCGACGGCCGGCCCAGCAGCAGCGTCGCGCCAGTGACCAGGACGGCGACGACGGCGAGGGCCAGGACGCCGAGCACGAGACGGCGGCGGGCGGGGGAGAGACCGGCGAGCACCCCACCACTGTCCACGCCCCGCCGTGCCTGGTGGACTGCGCTGGTGGAGCGGGCGCCGTGCTGAGCCGCGAGGAGTACCTCGCCGCCTGGTCGACCTGGCACGGCGGAGCCGACCCCGCGGGGAGCCGGCTGGTGCACGGCTGGCTGTCCGGCGCCTACGCGCTGGCCCGCCGGGTCCCCAGCCTGCCGCCGGTCGCGGTGACCGTCGCGGGTCTGCTCGTGGCCGCGGTCGCCGTCGCCCCGGCCGCGCTGGGCGGTGCCTGGCTGGTGCTCGCCGGCGTGCTGGTCGGGCTCTCCGCCGTCCTCGACGGGCTCGACGGGGCGCTCGCGATCGCCACCGGCCGCGCCTCGCGCCGGGGCTTCGTGCTGGACTCGACCGTCGACCGGCTCAGCGAGGCCGCCTTCGCCGCCGCGCTGTGGGTGGCCGGCGCCCCCGGCTGGCTGGCCGCGGCGTTCGGCGCGCTGTGCTGGCTGCCGGACTACCTGCGCGCCCGGGCCGGGCAGGCCGGCGTCACCGAGACCGGGGCGCTGTCGGTCTGGGAGCGCCCCACCCGGGTGGTCATGACCGGCTTCACCCTCGGCGGGGCCGGGGTGGTGGCCGGCCTCGGCTGGTCGGCCGCGGTGGTCACCGGCGGGACGGCGGTCGGTTGCCTGCTGGGCGCGGTCGGTGTCGGCCAGCTGGGGACGGGGCTGCGGCGGGCGCTCACCGATTGAAGAAGGACCGCCCTTCCCCCCACGCCTGGCAGGCTCGGCGTGGGCCCCTGGAGGGCGGCCGTGGGGCGGGACGACCCGGCGGCTCCTAGGGTGTTGGGGCCGTCTCTCGACGTCCACCGGGCGTCCCGCCGAACGCCACCCCGAGGGAGCGTCCCCCGTGCCCGTCGCCGTCACCGGCTCCATCGCCACCGACCACCTGATGACCTTCCCGGGCACGTTCACCGAGCAGTTCGTCGAGGGCCAGATGGAGAACGTGTCCCTGTCGTTCCTGGTCGACGACCTGGTGCAGCACCGCGGCGGCGCCGGCGCCAACATGGCCTACGGACTGGGGCTGCTCGGGCTGTCCCCGGTGCTCGTGGGCGCCGTGGGCAGCGACTTCGCCGACTACGACGCCTGGCTGACCCGGCACGGGGTGGACACCGCCAGCGTGCACTGGTCGGAGCTCAAGCACACCGCCCGCTTCGTCTGCACCACCGACGTGGCGAACAACCAGATCGCGTCGTTCTACTCGGGCGCGATGTCGGAGGCGGCGTCCATCGAACTGGCCCCGGTCGCCGCGCGCGTGGGCGGGCTGGACCTCGTCGTCGTCGGCCCCAACGACCCGACCGCGATGGTGCGGCACACCCAGGAGTGCCGGGACCGCGGCTACGCCTTCGTCGCCGACCCCAGCCAGCAGCTGGCCTGGGCCGACGGCGAGATGATCCGCGACCTGGTCGACGGCGCCGACCTGCTCTTCACCAACGAGTACGAGTCGGCCCTGCTGCGGCAGAAGACCGGGTGGAGCGACGCGGAGGTGCTCGACCGGGTCGGCACCTGGATCACCACGCGGGCGGCCGACGGCGTCCTCGTGCGGCAGGCCGGGGCCGAGCCGATCGAGGTCATCGCCGTCCCGGAGACCAAGCCGGTCGAGCCCACCGGCGGCGGCGACGCCCTGCGCGCCGGGTTCATCGCCGGCCGGATGTGGGGGCTGGGCCTGGAGCGGGCCACCCAGCTGGGCTCCGCGGTCGCCACCGAGGCGGTCGAGGTCGTCGGCACGCAGGAGTACGAGCTGCGCCGCGAGCCGTTCCTCGAGCGCTTCGCCGCCGCCTTCGGCAGCGACGCCGCCGACGAGATCGCCGCGCACCTGCCATGACATCGTCGGCCTACCGGCCGACACCGCGGCCAGGTGCCGTCCCCCCTGGTGGGCTGAGCGTGTTCTGCGCACCCCGTCGGGGAGCCTCCGCCCCCCACCCCTCACGCCGCCGCGCGGGGCGTCCCACTCCGCCAGCGGGGTCGGCTACGGCTGGCGCAGGTTCTCGCCGATCGACGGGTCCTCGGACCAGCGGCGGTAGGGGATCCGCTTGATCTGCCGCACCTCGCCGAGCGCCGTCCACTCGTTGCCGCCCAGCCGGGCCAGCGGCCTGAGCCGCTCGATGCGCGGCCGGCCCTCCTCGACCGCGCTCTCCCACACGCTGACCAGCTCCACCCGACCGAACACCACCGTGCTGTCGCCGAGCCGGACCGTGGAGTGCAGCGTGCACTCCACCGCGACCGGCGACTCCGCGACCCGGGGGACGCCGACCCGCTCGCTCGGCTCCAGCGCGACGCCGACCTCCTCGGCCTCGCTGACCCCGTGCGGGAAGTCGGTGCCCGTGGCGTTGACCTGCTCGAACAGCCACTCCGGGGTGAGGCTGACGGTGAACTCGCCGGTCGCCTCGACGTTGTCCAGGGTGTCCTTGCGCCCGACCGAGGTGAACTGCACGACCGGCGGGGACACGCACGCCACGGTGTAGAAGGAGTGCGGCGCCAGGTTCACCACGCCCCCCGCCGAGCGGGTCGCGACCCAGGCGATCGGGCGGGGCACCACCACCG
Organism: Geodermatophilus sp. SYSU D01176; assembly: GCF_054050015.1. Classification (NCBI taxonomy): domain Bacteria; kingdom Bacillati; phylum Actinomycetota; class Actinomycetes; order Geodermatophilales; family Geodermatophilaceae; genus Geodermatophilus; species Geodermatophilus sp. SYSU D01176. Next base: position 68,694 of record NZ_JBJGYN010000002.1, read on the forward strand.
AGTTGAGCACCCGGTAGAAGGCCCCGCCGTCCATGGCTGCCGGATCGAAGTGCACGCGCGCGTTCGGGCTGGTCACCCGGCCATCGTCTCCCGCGCCACCGGGACCCCGCCGACCGGGCGGCCCCGCCAGGACAGCGTGCCCCGCCGCCGCCCGGCCACCGACCCGGCCAGCAGGACGTCGAACAGCAGCATCGACAGCGGGTGCGCCAGCGAGTCCGGCCACACCCGGCTGCCGGTCGCCGCGGCCGACACCGCCCGCCCGGCCACGCCCGCCGCGTACCCGACCAGCCCGGCCCGCGACCCGCGCAGCGCCGCCACGGCGGGCAGCACCCAGACGGCGGTCAGCCCGGCCGCGACCGCGACGCTCGCCCCCGGCGACCCGCCGACCGAGGCCCACAGCGACTTGGCGTAGCCCGCCCGCAGCGCCGGCCAGCCGTCGTACATCCGGCAGGCGGCCAGCCGCGACCCGTCGACCGGCACCGCGCGGCCGCCGCTCCGCTTCACCGACCGTGCCAGGGCGACGTCCTCGATGACCTCCCCGCGCACGGCGCCGTGCCCTCCAGCCCGCGTGTACGCCGACCGCCGGACGACGAGGAACTGGCCGTTGGCCGCGGTCAGCGACGGCCGCCGGGAGCGCTCGGCCAGCCGCACCGGCAGCGTGGTGATCCACAGCCACGGGCCCAGCGGCTGCACGAGGCGCTCGGCCGCGGTGGCGGTGACCGGCCGCGGCCACGGCGAGACCAGGTCCAGACCGTGCTCCTCCAGGACGGCGACCGCGCCGGCCACCGCGTCGGGGAAGAGCCGGACGTCGGCGTCGAGGAAGACCAGCACGCCGGCGTCGTCCCCCGGGTCGAGGCCCGCCCCGGTGGCGCAGGCGTGCGGCTTGCCCAGCCAGCCCGGCGGCGGCTCGGCGGCGGCGACCAGCCGCACCCGCGGGTCGGTGACCGAGCGCACCACGTCGGCGGTGCCGTCGGTCGAGCCGTCGTCCACCACGACCACGCGCAGGTCCGGCACCCCCCGCTGGGCCAGCACCGCGGCGAGGCAGCCGCCGACCTGCGCCGCCTCGTCGCGCACCGGCAGGACGACGGTGACCGGCCGGCGCACCGGCGGCGGCCGGGTCGGGGGACGGCGCAGCAGCGCCACGTTGACCGCCGCGTGCAGCGCCCCGGCGACCGCCGTGCCGGAGAGCACCCGCAGCAGCCGGCCGGTCACCGCCGGGCCTGGAGCGCCAGGGCGACCAGCACCGGGACGGCGAGCAGCACGCCCCATGCCGCCGACCCGGGCAGCCCGAGCCAGCCGGCGTGCGCGAGCGCGCCGCCGAGGGTCATCCACCCGAGCACCAGCAGCGGGGCGCCGTCGCCGGTGCGCGGCGGCTCGGCCGCGGTGCGGGCCACCAGCAGGTCGAGCAGCGCCATGAGCACCAGCCCGGCGACCAGCCAGCCGGCCAGGTTGGTGAGCGGCACCGTGTCGATGCCCGGCAGGGAGGGCCGCGGGTGCGCCCACGTCCAGTAGCCGGCCTGCACCATCTGCGGGTCGAGGACGACGTCCCACCCGGCGAACACCGCGGCGGCCACGCCCACGCGGGTCGCACGCCGCCTGCCCTGGGTCAGCCGGCGGGCCAGCAGCCAGCTCGGCCAGGCCATCATCAGCCAGGCCAGCGGCACGAGGAACGGGACGCCGAGCAGCGTCGGGCCGAGGTCGTCGCTGTAGGTGTACTCGCCGTAGGGGAACCCGGTGGCCAGGCCGACGGACTCGAAGACGACGGCGGTGGCCGCGGTGACCAGCAGGACACCGGCGCCGGTGCGCGCACCCCGGCTGACCGCCGCGTGCACGACCGACACCGTCGAGCCCAGCAGCACGATGGTCCAGCTGACCGCGTCGCGGACGGAACCGCCGGCCTCGGTCAGCGGATAGGCGATCGCGGTGAGCACGAGCAGCACCGCGGGCACCCACGGGACCGCGGCCGGCCGGCTGCCCGGCCGCGCGGCGACCAGACCGCTCACCGGCGCACCCGGGCGAGGCCGCGGCGCAGCGCCTCGCGGGCACGGGTCGGCACGCCGCGGTCGCCGAGGACGACGCGGGCCGCCGTCCGCCCGGAGTTGCCCGACACCCCGCCACCGGGGTGGGTCGAGGCGCCGGCGAGGTAGAGGCCGGCCAGGCCGGGCACCCGGTAGCCCGCCAGCGCCGGCGTCGGCCGGAAGGCGAACATGCTGGCCAGCCCCATCTCCACGTGCATGACGTTGCCACGCAGCAGCGACAGCTCCCGCTCCAGCAGCAGCGGGGTCTGCACGTAGGTGCGCTGCACCGAGGCGGCGAAGCCGGGGGCGAAGCGGTCGACGGCGGCGATCAGCCGCACCGCCTCGGCGTCGGCGATCGCGTCCCAGTCGGCGCCGTCGGCCAGCGCGTAGGGGTACCACTGGCCCCACACGGTGACCACGTGCTGCCCGGGCGGGGCGAGGGTGGCGTCGGTGGCGGAGAAGCACATCGCCAGCGGCACCGGCTCGCGCGGCAGCCGGCCGGCCAGCCAGTCGCCGTGGGCGGCGGCCAGCTGCGCCCGGTCGGTGCACAGCAGCTGCAGCCCGCCCAGCGCCGCCGCCGGATCGGCGCCGGGGTAGGACGGCGGCGCGTCGGTCAGCGCCCGCACCACCAGGCCGAAGCCGTTGCCCACCGGCGGGGCGGCGTCGGCCAGCGCCGGCGGGGCGTGCTCGCCGGCCAGGTCGCGGGTCGCCAGCACGTGGCACGCGGCGACGACGACCGGGGCCGCCACCCGCCGTCCCGACGCCGTCTCGACGCCGGTGACCCGGCCGTCCTCGACCAGCAGCCGGGTCGCGGCATCCCCCAGGGCGACGTGCCCGCCGTCGGCCTCCAGCCGGCGGCGCAGCGCCCGCGTGAGGCCGCCGGAGCCGCCGACCGGGTGGCCGGGCGGGACGTCGTGCAGCAGCGTCACCCAGGCGACCATCGCCGCGGTACCGGGCTCGGACATCGGCGGACCGGACTGCGCGCCGAACCAGGCCAGCGCCGCCTTGAGCCGCTCGCTGGTGAACCAGCGGTCCAGCAGCGCGTCGCCGGAGCCGAGGAAGTCGACGGCGAGGTCGCCGCCGGGGGTGCGCGGCCGGCCGTCGGCGGGAGCGCCGAGCGGCCAGAAGGAGCGGGCCAGCCCGCCCACGGTCGGCCGCCGCCCGAACGAGTCCACGACCGCCCGGCTGCGCGACGCCCACACCTGCACGAAGCGGCGGTAGGCGGCGGCGTCCCCCGGACCGCAGGCGGCCGCGATCGAGGCGCAGGTGGCGTCCAGGTCGACGGAGAGGACGAGCGGCCGGCCGTCCGGGCCGGGGTCGCCGGGGGAGGGGGCGGGCGCGAAGCCCCACGGGTCGCAGTCGACGTAGCGCAGGCCGTGGGCGGCGAGGTCGAGCTCCTCGACGATGCCGCTCTGCCGGACGATCACGTGCGCGCTGGAGCCGCGGTCGACCCGCACGCCCGGCCAGCGCTCCACGGTGGAGACCGCGCCCCCGAGCACCTCGTCGCGCTCGAGGACCTCCACCCGCAGCCCGGCGCGGGCCAGGTAGCAGGCGGCGACCAGCCCGTTGTGCCCGGCGCCGACGACGACGGCGTCGACGGGGGTGGCGTCCGTCGTCACGGACCGTCGGACCGCGGGGCCGGGGGAGTCAGCGGCAGGCGGGCGCCGAGGATGGCGAAGGGGCGCGAGTCACCGGGAAAACGGTGGTTGCGGGCGAGGTCGACGAAGCCGTCGGCGTGGTACAGCCGGAAGGCCTTGGTGTCGTTGTCCGGGGTCGACAGCAGCGCCGCCGGGTACGGCAGGCCGGCCAGCAGGGCGTGCAGGAGCTGGCGGCCCAGCCCGCGGCTCTGGTGGTCGGGGTGCACGTGCAGCTCGCAGACCTCGAAGGCGCCGGGCAGCCAGCGCTTCGCCGTCCGCCGGTCGAGCGCGGCGCGCACCTGGTCGTGCCACCACTGGCCGGGGGCGATCAGGTAGCCGTAGCCGAACCCGACCAGCACTTCGCCGTCGCGGGTCGGCACGAAGGCGCCGACCGCGCGGAAGCCCGGGCGCTCGGTGTGCTGGATGGCGTAGCCGTACCGGCCGGCCACGACCGAGGGGCTGTAGCCCATCGCCTCGCCGTAGATGGCCAGGGCCTCGTGCATGTGGTCGCGCAGCCACCCGGTGGGCAGCTCGGTGACCCGCGCGGCGGGCGTCGTCCCGGTCACCGGGCCGCCGCCGTCCCGGTCAGAGCCTCGGGGGCGGTGGGGTCGGGGCCGGAGCCGACCTCGGCGGCGGTGCCGCCGGTGAGCCGCAGCAGCTCCTCGTAGCTGGTCGGGAAGACCGCGTACGGGTGCCCGGCGGCGGCCCAGACCCGGTCGTACCGGGCCAGCTCGATGTCGACCAGCGTGCCGATCGGCTCGGGGTGGCCGATCGGCGCCACGCCGCCGATCGGCTGGCCGGTGTGCCGGCGCACGAAGTCCGCCGACGCCGGACGCACCCCGTGGACGCCGAGCAGCGCGGACACCTTCGCCACGTCGACCCGGTGGGCGCCGCTGGTGAGCACCAGCAGGGGCGCACCGTCGACGTCGAACACCAGGCTGTTGGCGATGGCCCCGATCGGGACGCCGAGCTCTCCGGCGGCCTCGGCAGCGGTGCGGGCGCTGCCGGGGAGCTCGTGCACCCGACCGGTCGCGCCGGCCGCGGCCAGGAGGGAGGAGATGGCGGCCACCCGCGGGTGCTCGGGTCGGCTCATGCGTCGATCCTGCCATCGGCCGGGGCGGTCCGCTCCGGGCCGGGCGGCGGTGTCCCGGTCCTGTCGTACGTCGGCTTGACGATGTCGGTGTCGTCGGGTGTACTCGACCTCGTTCGAACACGCGTTCGAACGAGGTCGCCTCCCGCCGCACCTGGGTCCTTCCCCACCCGGTGCGGCGGGCCGGGGCCGGTGGGGCGGCGCGGAGCGGTGGGGAGTCTGTCATGAGCCGGGTGCTGAGCGGGGTCGGCGAGCGGGTCGGCGAGGAGGTGCAGGTCGAGCGCGGGCCACTCGGGCCGGCGCAGTTCTGGCGCGGGCAGTCGCGGTACGTCGTCGGCGAGCTGCTCGACTCCTGGGTGGAGACCGCCCCGTGGTGGCAGCGCGGTGCCGCGGCGACCGGTGGCGCCTCCGCCGAGCTGGTCGCCGGCCGTGAGGTGTGGCGGGTCGAGGCGGTCCGGGCCGGCCGGTCGCGGATGAGCTTCGCCGGCGTCTACGACCTCAGCTGGGAGCCGGCGGACAACCGCTGGTCGCTCGTGCGGGTGCACGACTGATGGGAGCCGTCCGCGTCATGGCCGACCAGCTGCCCCTGCCCCCGCCGCTGCCGCCGGCCGCCCGCCAGCTCCTCGACCAGGCCACGCGGGCGCTCGCCGAGGCGGCGGCCAGCACCGACGCCCGGCAGCGCTACGCCACCGCCCACCTCGGCGCGCTGCGCGCCGCCGCCGCCGTGCTCGCCGCCCGCACCCGGCCGGAGTCCGGGCGGCGCCGCCCGCGCAGCGCCTGGGTGCTGCTCGGCCAGGTCGCACCCGAGCTGGGGGAGTGGGCCACCTTCTTCGCCGCCGGCGCGGCCAAGCGGGCCGCCGCCGAGGCCGGGCTGTCCCACGCGGTCACCGACCGCGAGGCCGACGACCTGGTCCGCGACGTGGGCGCCTTCCTCGCCGTCGTGGAGAACAGCCTGGGCGACACGCCGCCGCCGGAGTCGCCCCGGCGCGCACGCCCCCGGGTGGTCGGCGGGTCCGCGCACCGGAACGGGCGGTGACGGCCGACCCCTTCGTCCACCTCCACGTCGCCTCGGGCTACTCCATGCAGTACGGGGCCAACCACCCGGCCGACCTGGTCGAGCGGGCGGCCGAGCACGGCATGCGCGCCCTGGCGCTCACCGATCGCGACGGGCTCTACGGCGCGGTGAAGTTCGCGCTGGCCTGCCGGGCGGCCGACGTGCGCCCGCTGTTCGGGGTGGACCTGGCGGTGACGCCCACGGTGGACACGACCGTCCCCCCGGCCCTCGCCCCGGTGGTCGGGGGTGCGCACTCGGCGGACCGGGCGCGGGCGCGCCGTCCGGGCGCACCGGACGACGCCCCCGGCCGGACCGGACGCCGGTCACCGGCCCGTGGCGGGGCCGGCGTCGACCCGCGGCTGCCGCGGGTCACCTTCCTCGCCCGGGACGGCGCCGGATGGCGGTCGCTGTGCCGGTTGACCAGCGCCACCCACCTGCGCGGCACGCGCGGGGAGCCGGTGAGCTCGCTGGCGCTGGCCGCCGAGCACGCGCCCGGGCTGGTGGCCCTGCTGGGCCCGGACTCCCCGGTGGGCCGGGCGCTGGCCGCCGGCCGGGCCGACGTGGCCTCCGCCCGGCTGTCGGCCTGGCGGGCGGTGTTCGGCCCCGGCTCGCTGGTGCTCGAGGTCGTGCACCACCGCGGCCGGGGGGACCGCTCCCGGGCCCAGGCGCTGCTGCGCTTCGCCGCGGCGGAGGGGGTGCCGGTGGTGCTGACCAACGCGGTCCGCTACGTCGACGCCCTGGACGCGCCCACCGCCGACGTCCTGGACGCGGCCCGACGGCTGGTCCCGCTGGACACCCGGCACGTCGACCGGCGCACCGCCGAGGGCTACCTGAAGTCGGGCAAGGAGATGGCCGAGGTCGCCGCGGACCTCGTCGGCGCCGACCGCGACGCGGCGCTGCGGCTGCTGGAGCGCACCGCCCGGCTGGCCGAGCAGTGCGCGGTCGACGTCCGGGCCGACCTGGGCATCGGCACCGTGCGCTACCCGGAGCTGGACGTGGTCACCACCCCGGCCGAGCAGGGCATGGGCCCCTCGGCGGTGCTGCGCGCCCGCTGCGAGGCCGGGCTGGGCCGGCGGGGGATGGCCCGCACGGCGGAGGTGGCCCGGCGGCTGGACGACGAGCTGGCGGTCATCGACTCCCTCGGCTACCCGTCCTACTTCCTCACCGTCGCCGACGTGGTCGACCTCATCAAGAGCCTGAGGGTCCGGGCGGCGGCGCGCGGCTCGGGCGCGGGCAGCCTGGTCACCTACCTGCTGGGCATCTCCGACGTCGACCCGATCCGCTACGGGCTGCTGATGGAGCGCTTCCTCTCCCCGCTGCGCCACCAGCTGCCCGACGTCGACATCGACGTGGAGTCCGCCCGGCGGATGGAGGTGTACGACGCGGTCCTCGACCGCTTCGGCGCCCACCGGGTCAGCTGCATCTCGATGATGGACACCTACCGGGTGCGGCACGCCATCCGCGACGTCGGCGCCGCGCTCGGGCTGCCGCCGGCCGAGATCGACGCGGTCGCCAAGGCCTTCCCGCACATCCGGGCCAACCAGGTGCACGCCGCGCTCAAGGACCTCCCCGAGCTGCGGGCCAGCCGGCTGGGCTCGCGGCGCGGCGGCGGCACCGGGGACCTCGACCTGCTCTTCGACCTGGTGGCCCGGCTCGACGGGCTGCCCCGGCACATCGCGCTGCACCCGTGCGGCGTGCTGATCTCCGACGCCACGCTGCTCGACCGCACCCCGGTGGAGAACAGCTACCTGGGCTATCCGATGAGCCAGTTCGACAAGGACGACGTCGAGGAGCTCGGGCTGCTCAAGCTCGACCTGCTCGGCATCCGGATGCAGTCGGCGATCGCGCACGCCCTCGACGAGGTGGCCCGGGTCGACGGCGAGGTCGTGGACATCGACGCCGTCCCGCGCGACGACCCGACGACGTTCGAGCTGATCCGCAGCACCCGGACCCTCGGCATGTTCCAGATCGAGTCCCCCGGGCAGCGGGAGCTGGTCGGCAAGTTCGGGCCGGAGACGTTCGAGGACATCGTCATCGACATCTCGCTGTTCCGGCCCGGGCCGGTGAAGAGCGACATGGTCACCCCGTTCCTGCTGGCCCGGAACGGCTGGCGGGACCCGGTCTACCCGCACCCCGACCTCGCGCCGTACCTGGAGCAGACCGCCGGGGTGGTCGTCTTCCACGAGCAGGTGCTGCAGATCGTCGCCCAGATGACCGGCTGCGACCTGGCCCAGGCCGACGAGGCGCGCCGCGCGCTGGGCGACCGGGAGCTGCACCCGGAGGTGCGGGCCTGGTTCGTGCCCGAGGCGCTGCAGCGCTACCCGGTGGAGGTGGTCGAGCAGGTGTGGGAGGTGCTGGTCGCCTTCGGCTCCTTCGGCTTCTGCAAGGCGCACGCCGCGGCGTTCGCGCTGCCCACCTACCAGTCGGCGTGGCTGAAGACCCACCACCCGGCGGCCTTCCTGGCCGGGGTGCTCACCCACGACCCGGGCATGTACCCGAAGCGGCTGATCCTCGACGACGCCCGCAACTTCGGCGTCCGGGTGCTGGGCCTGGACGTCAACGCCTCGGCCGGCACCTACCGGGTCGAGCGCCTCGGCACCGACCCTGAGGGTGGACCTGACGTCGAGGGTGGGGGCTGGACCCGGCCCGAGTGGATGCCGGCGGCGATGGCCGACCCGTCCCGGTACGGCATCCGGCTGTCCCTGGCCGACGTGAAGGGCATCTCCGCCGACGAGGTGGACCGGATCGTCGCCGGGCAGCCCTACCGCTCGCTCACCGACTTCTGGCACCGGGCGTCGGTGTCCCGGCCGGTGGTGGAGCGGCTGGTGCTCGCCGGCGGCTTCGACTCCCTCTACGGTTTCGGGGTCCGCGACCGGGAGGTCGGCCGGCCCACCCGCGGCCGCCGGCAGGTCACCCGCCGCGACCTGCTGCTGCAGATCGGCGAGCTGGACCGGTGGAGCCGCAGCGGCGCCCGGGCCGCCACGACCGGGCAGCTCAGCCTCGACCTCATGGGTCTGGAGCTGCCGGGTGAGGACGAGGCGGAGGAGCCCGGCCTGGACTGGGCCGCGGGCAGCGGGCTGCCGGAGTTCACCGACGCCGAGCTGGTGCGCGCCGAGCTGGAGGTGCTCGGGCTGGACGCCAGCCGGCACGTCGTCGACTTCTACCGGCCGTTCCTCGCCGCGATCGGCGCGGTGCCGGCCGGCGAGCTGCTCGGCAGCCGCAGCGGGGCCGAGGTGCTGGTCGCCGGGGTCAAGGTGGCCACCCAGACGCCGCCGATCCGCTCCGGCCGCCGGGTGGTCTTCGTGACCCTCGACGACGGCACCGGGTGCACCGACTCCACCTTCTTCGAGGACGTCCAGGGGCCCTACGCCTCGACGGTCTTCCACTCGTGGCTGCTGGTGATCCGCGGGGTGCTGCGGCGCACCGGCCCGCGCGGGGTCTCGCTGCGGGCCACCGGCGCGTGGGAGCTGCCGGCGCTGCACGAGGCCTGGGAGGCCGGCGGGCTGGAGGCGGTGGCCGAGCAGATGGCCGCCCCGGGCGGGTACACCGAGGAGTCCATCGCCGGGGCGGCGGCCTCGCGCGGATCGCGGCCGGTGGTGGTCAAGCCGGTGCTGGTGCACCCCACGGGCTTCCGGATGTCGCCCTACGCCGACATCAAGCCCGCGGGGGAGGACGCGATGACGGTGGCCCGGCGCGACGCCACCCGCCGGGGGACGTCCTCGGCGCCGCGCAAGCTGTGGCACTCCAGCCCGGGCAGCTCCGGCCACTGAACGAGGACCCTCCTGCCCCCCGCCACTCGTCGGAGGACCTCGTCCCTCGCAGGCCCGGGGTCAGCCTCCGGACGGGGCCTGCGGGGCCCTGCAGGAGGGCCGCCGTCCTCCTCCCCGGTCGCCGGCTCGGGTGGGCCCCTGCTCGGGCCGGCAGCGCTGTACCCCGGTGGCCGTTCCCGGCCCGGGCGCGGGCCACGGGCGTACAGCGGTCCGCTCCGGGCCCGGCCCAACCCGCGCGGCGGCGACCGATGACGTGCGGGCCGGACGGCGGTCTACTCCTCGACGCCGCAGTCGCCTCCCCGCCCTCCAGAGAGGACACCCGATGCCCAAGCAGATCCCGTGCCTGTGGTTCGACGGCCAGGCCGAGGACGCCGCCGCCCACTACACCTCGATCTTCCCGAACTCCTCGATCGGCGAGGTCACCCGCTACGGCCCCGACATGCCCCTGCCCGAGGGCACCGCGATGACCGTCTCGTTCAGCCTCGACGGCCAGGAGTACGTCGGCCTCAACGGCGGACCGCAGTTCCCGTTCACCGAGGCCATCTCCTTCCAGATCATGTGCGCCGACCAGGAGGAGGCCGACCACTACTGGACCCGGCTGACCGAGGGCGGCGAGGAGAGCATGTGCGGCTGGCTCAAGGACCGCTTCGGCGTCTCCTGGCAGGTCGTGCCCACCGAGCTGACCACCCTGCTCAACGACCCCGACCCCGGCCGCGCCCGGCGCGCCACCGAGGCGATGCTGCAGATGCGCCGCATCGACATCGAGGAGATCAAGCGGGCGGCCGACGGGGTCACCGCCTGACGGAGGGCCCCTCTGCCCCCGCCACCCGCAGGCTCGCGGCGGGACCCTGCAGAGGGGCCACCGTCCTCCCCACCGTCGCAGGTTCGGGGTGGGCCAGGCGACGCCGCGGTGCCACCGTCGGACGCAGCTCCAGCGCGGACCGGTGGCCGGTGCCGACCGCCGCTAGGCTCCGACGGGTGCCGCCGTCTGCCCCCGCCCCGTCCGCCGCGGACCAGCTGCCCCCGCGTGCGGCCGCCGTCTGGGCCGCTCTCGACCCCCTCGTCGCGGCCGGCCGCCCGCTGCGGGTCCTCGACGTCGGCGGCGGCAGCGGCAACTCCGCCGTGCGCCTGGCCCGGATGGGGCACGACGTCACCGTGGTCGACCCCAGCGCCGACGCCCTCGCCACGCTCGACCGGCGCGCCCAGAACTCCGGCGTCGGGGCACGGGTGCACGGCATCCAGGGCGACGGTGACCAGCTGCACCAGGTCGTGCCGGCTGACGCCGACGGCGGCTACGACCTCGCCCTGTGCCACTCGGTGCTCGAGGTCGTCGACGACCCCGCCGCCACCCTGCGCGAGCTCGCCCGCGCCCTGCGGCCCGGCGGCACCGCCAGCCTGGCCACGGCCAACCGGGCCGGCGCGGTGCTGGCCCGGGCCGTCGCCGGCCACCCGGTCGAGGCGCTGGCCCTGCTCGAGGACCGCGATCCCGCCCCCGGGCGCGCCCGCCGCCCGGCCCGCCGCCGGTTCACCCCCGAGGACCTGATCGCCCTGGTCGAGGCGGCGGGCCTGCAGCCGGGCACCTGGCGCGGTGTCTCCGTCGTCGCCGACCTGCTCGACGTCACCTCCGGCGCGGACCCCGAGGCGGTCCGCCGGCTGGAGCTGGCGCTGGCCGGCAGCTCGCCGTACCGCGACGTCGCCGCCGGGCTGCACCTGCTCGCGACCCGGCCGTGACGCTCCCGGCCGATCTGGCGCGGCCCGACTACGGCACGGCCACCCTCGCCGACGTCCTCCCCGGCGCCGCCAGCGCGCTCGGCGTCCCGGTGCGGCGCGGCGACCTGCCGCCGGACCCGCTCGGCCTCACCGCCGCGCTCGGCGGCGCCCGCCGGGTCGCCGTCCTGCTGGTCGACGGGCTCGGCGCCGACCTGGTCCGCGCCCACGCCGACGTCGCCCCCACCCTGGCAGGGCTCGCCACCCCCGTCGGCGACCTCTCCGCCCCCTGCCCCAGCACCACCCCGGTCAGCCTCACCACCCTGGGCACCGGCCTGCCGCCGGGCAGCCACGGTGTGCTCGGCTTCGTCACCGCCGTCCCGGGCGAGGACCGCACGCTCAACCACGTCCAGTGGTCCGACGACCCCGACCCGGCCGCGTGGATGACGCGGCGCAGCGTCTTCGAGCAGGCCGCCGAGGCGGGCGTCGAGGTCGCCGCCGTCGCGCCCTACGCGTTCCGCGGGTCGGGGCTGTCGAACGTCGCCTACCGCGGTGCGCGCTACACCGGCACCGTCGGCGCCGGCGACCTGGCCGCCGTCCTGCTGGAGTCCCTGGCCGCCGCACCGCGCACCCTCGTCTACGGCTACACCGCCGAGCTCGACCTCACCGGCCACGTGCGCGGGGTCGACTCGGCGAGCTGGCGCGCCCAGCTGGCGCTGGTGGACCGGCTCGTCGAGCAGGTCGTCGACGGCCTGCCGGACGACGCCGCGCTGCTGGTCACCGCCGACCACGGGATGCTCGACGTCCCGGCCGGCACCCGGCTCGACCTCGACGCGACCCCCGAGCTCGCCGAGGACGTCCGCCTGCTGGCCGGCGAACCGCGGGCCCGCTACCTGCACGCCGTGCCCGGTGCGGAGGCCGACCTGCTGGCGCGCTGGCGGGAGGTGCTCGGCGAGCGGGCCTGGGTCGCCGGCCGCGACGAGGCGATCGCCAGCGGCGTCTTCGGCCCGGTCGACGACGACCTGGCCGGGCGGATCGGCGACGTCGTGGCGCTCGCCCGCGGCACCTGGGCGCTCACCGCGACCGAGCGGGAACCCGGTCCCAGCCGGCTGGTCGGCTACCACGGGTCACTCACCGCGACGGAGCTGGCCATCCCACTGCTCGCGGCGCGGGGGCGCGCCCTCACCTGACCGCGCGGTGTTGACGCCCCGCGGCCGCGGGACGACAGTCGCCCGGCGACCGGAGCCCGCGGTCCCACCCCGCCAGGGCGGAGGCTGTGATGACCGCCAGACGAGCACGCCGCCTCCCCACCCTCGTCGCGGCGTCGGTCCTGACCACCGTCCTGCTCGCCCCCGGTGCCGCGGCGGCCCCTGCGCCGGCGGTGGCGGGCGTCGTCGCCGACCCGGCCCTGGCGGACGACCTGCGCGGCGACCTCGAGGGGTACCTGCAGGCGCGCGGGACGGCGGAGCACGTCTCGGCCGCCGGGGTGAGCGTCAGCCTCCCGGACCAGCTGGAGACGGTCGACGTCAGCGCCGGGACGACGGAGTCCGGCGGATCGGTGCCCGTGCAGCCGGACGCCCTCTGGCAGATCGGCAGCAACACCAAGGCGTTCACCGCGGTGCTGCTGCTGCAGCTCGAGGCGGAGGGCCGTCTCTCGATCGACGACCCCGTCGGCCGGTGGCTGCCGCAGTACCCGCAGTGGCGCGACGTCCCCATCCGGCAGCTGCTGGACATGACCAGCGGCATCCCCACCTACGACGACCAGCCGGCCTTCCTCACCGACCAGGCCGCCGACCCGCTCCGGGAGTTCACCCCGGAGGAGCTGGTCGGCTACGTGGCCGGGGTCCCGGCCACCTCGGGCTACAGCTACTCGAACACCAACTACGTCCTCGCCGAGATGGTCATCGAGCGGGTGACCGGGACCGGCTACGCGAACCAGCTCTCCGCCCGGCTGCTCGTACCGCTGGGCCTGCGGGACACGTACTACCGCTCGCACCTCTACCCCCCGGGGATCGCCGACCGCATGCCGGCCGGCTACTACACCCGGACCGACGAGCCCGAGCTGTCCCCGCTGCGGGGACAGGACGTCAGCCGGACCTCGCTGTCCTGGGCGCGCGGCGCCGGCGCCGTCCTGAGCACGACGGCCGACATGACCCGCTGGGAGCGCGCCCTGTACGAGGGGTGGCTGCTGCCGCCGCAGCAGCAGGCCGAGCTGATGAGCCAGGTGTCGACGGCGACGGGGGAGCCCATCGAGGCGACCAGCCCCGACGACCCGAGGGGCTTCGGCCTGGGGGTCGCCCAGATGACCGACGCCCTGGGCACCCTCTGGTTCTACGAGGGCGAGACCCTCGGCTTCCGCCTCCTGCACGCGTACTCCCCGGAGTCCGGGCTGGTCGTCGCCATCGCTCTGAACAGCCGACCCGACGAGGACCAGATCGGTGCCCTGATGACGACGGTGTACGAGACGCTGGTCGCGCACGGCCTCGCCGAGCCGAGAGCGGCCGGCACCGGGGCCTGACGCCCGGCACGGGACCCTGCAGAGGAGTCCTTCTTCAGACGCCGGAGAGGAGCCGCACGTGCCAGGTGCGGCTGTGCGCGGCGTGCACCGCCCGGCAGGTCAGCGGCGCCGACCCCTCCGACGGGCGGCTCTCGACCTCGGTCACCACGTCGCCGTGCGGCCCGGCGAGGACGACCACCCACCGCTCGACCTCCGCCCCCGCGGGGGTCAGCCGGCGCACGCCACGCGGCAGCAGGTCGCCGACCCCGAGCAGTTCGAGTTCCGCGCGGGCGGTGTGCTGCGCCGCCTGCACCGGCGCGGGCACCCCGGAGCGGCCGCGCAGCCAGGGCAGCGCGACGTGGCCGGCGGCGTGCGCGGCGACCACCTCGGCGCCGTCGCCGGGCACCTGCCCGTAGTAGAAGCCGTGCGGCAGCACGAGCACGTTGCTCGCGAACCGGCAGCCGCCCAGGTGGCTGCACTCCCAGACGTCGTCGGCGGGCATCGTCCGGGCCAGCGGCCGCCCGCGCAGCGCGCAGCACGCGTCGTGCCCGCCGTGCGCGCACACCAGGTAGAGCGGGCGCTCGGCCCGTTCCCCGACCGACCCGTCCCACGGGACGTCGACCAGCTCGGCGTCGCTGTCGCGCACCGACCACCACACGCCCTCGGCGCCGGGGCGGCCGTCGACGTAGGCCCAGCGCCGCTGCGAGTCGGCCAGCCGGTCGCCGGGACGGCGGACCAGCAGCACCCGCACCTCCTCGATCCGTGCCCGGTGCGCCAGCCGCGGCGCCGCGGCCGGGTCGAAGCGGGACTGGGTGAGCGCGTCGGCGCCCCACGGGCCCGGCTGCTCGATGAGCAGCCAGCGCTGAGCCGGCGAGGCGGTGGCGACGGCGGAGTCCCCGCGGACCAGCGCCTGCACCGAGCAGCGGCCCTCGTCGAGCCGGCCGGCGGGCAGGCCCGGTGCCGCCGCGACCCGGCAGAAGTCGGCCGGAGCGCTCACGCGGGAGGACGCCGGCGCACCCGCGCCCGGGGACCCGGCCGGCTCACGATCCGTTCCCGGGCGCGCGCTCACGCCCCCCATCGTCCTCCGCGGTCGCACCGGGCACGGTGGCGATCGCGTCGGTCACCAGCCGGCGGGCCAGGGTGAGCTGGTCCGCGGCGTCGAGCCCGGGCAGGTCGGCGACCTTGAGCTCGCCCGCGGCGAGCAGCGCGGCCAGCGCCGGGCGGGTCTCCGCGGGCAGCTCCAGGGAGCGCCGTCCGGCGACGAGGGTCACCCGGTCCCCGGCGGCCTCGCGCAGCCGGCAGCGCAGCCGGCGGCGCAGCCGCAGCACGGTGTCGGGGGAGAGGGCCGCGGCCGCGGTCGCCTGGGCCAGCGGGGCCACCGGCTCCGGGCGGACCTGCGACCAGGTGCGGGCCCGCAGCCGGTCGGCCACCTCGGCCGGGTCGACCCGGTCCAGCCAGCTCCGGAGCGCCGACAGCACCGCCGCGACGTCGTCGGCCACCGCGGCCGGGTCGGCGAGGTCGACGCCCAGCGGCAGCGAGCGGCGCAGCTCCGGGTCCTCGGCGGCGAGCACGCGGACCAGGTCCAGGGCGGACTCCGCGGCCGCCCACCGGGTCACGGAGTGGATGCCGACGGTCAGGTGGGCGCTGATGGCGCCCAGCGCGGTCGCCGAGTGCAGGTAGCCGCGCGGCAGGTAGAGGGCGTCCCCGGGGCGCAGCACCGCGTCGACCACCGGCTCGCGCTCGGCGGCGGCGGCCACCGCGGCGGCCCGGTCGTTCCACGGCTGGGTGCGCAGCGGGTCGGTCAGCACCGGCTCGTGGATCCGCCAGTGCTTCTCGCCGGCGACCTGCAGCACGAACACGTCGTGGACGTCGTAGTGCGGGGAGAACCCGCGCGAGGACGGCGGGGTGATGTACGCGTTGACCTGCGTCGGGTGGCCGAGGTCGGCGGCCAGCTGGTCGGCGAACTCGATCAGCGGCGGCCAGAGCCGGTGCAGCCCCTGCAGGACGACGGTGCTGCCGTCGGCGAACAGCCGCAGCACCGCGTCGGAGGAGACCTGGTCGGCGACCTCCGCGCCGGCACCGCCCGAGGTGGTGAAGCGCGTGGGGTCGACGACGGCGCCGTCCTTGGCGATCCGCAGGAACGGGGTGCGCAGCCCGCGGCGGGACAGCAGCTCGTCGACGGCGGCGAGGTCCAGCAGGTCGGCGAAGGAGCCGCCGGTCTCGGCGCGGGTCAGCAGCGGCCGGCGGGCCCAGTACTCCTCGGCGAAGACCCGCGGGTCGAGCGCGGTGCACCGGCGCAGGGCCGGCCAGGCGTCCGGCCGGTCCTGCGTGGTGTGGTCCTCGGTCAGGCGGAACCGTCCGCGCCGCCGTCGGCCCCACCGTCGGCGCCGCCGTCCGAGCCGCCGCCGGCGGCACCCCCGTCCGCCGGGCCGTGGCCCGCGCCGCCGTCGGCACCGCCGTCCGCGCCACCATCGGCACCGCCGTCCGAGCCGCCGCCGGCGGCACCGCCGTCGGCCGGGCCGTGCCCCGCGCCGCTGTCGGCGCCGCCATCAGCGCCGCTGTCTGCGCCGCCGTCGGCACCGCCGTCCGCGGGACCTCCCGTGGTGGTCATGTCGTCGTCGTCGAGGGCCATGGGTCTCCCATCACGTCGGGTCCGGGTCACCGGCCGGCGACCCTGCGGGGTGCTGTACCTCGCCCATCCTGCTCTCACACCCCCACGCCGACCAGCGCTGACGGCCCGGTCGGCAACAGCTCGATCACGTCGCCGCGTCGAGGTGCCGCGGTCCCGCCGCGGGCGTTAGCGTCCTCCCGCCAGGCCGAACAGGCGTTCGAGAGGAGGTCGGGGTGTCGTCGTCCCGTGCCGCGGGCTGCACCGTGCTGCACGTCGACATGGACGCGTTCTTCGCCAGCGTCGAGGTGCGCCGCCGCCCCGAGCTGGCCGGGACGCCGGTCGTCGTCGGCGGCGCCGGCAACCGCGGGGTGGTCACCTCGGCCACCTACGAGGCGCGCCGCTACGGGGTGCACGCGGCCATGCCGACGTCCCGCGCGCTGCGGCTGTGCCCGACGGCGACGGTGCTGCCGGGGGACATGGCGCTCTACGGCGAGGTGTCCCGCTCGGTCATGGCGCTGTTCCGCTCGATCACGCCGCTGGTCGAGCCGCTGAGCCTCGACGAGGCCTTCCTCGACGTCTCGGGTGCCGGGCGGCGGCTGGGCGACGCGGCGGAGATCGGCGAGTACCTGCGCGCCCGCGTCTTCGACGAGCAGGGCATCACCTGCTCGGTCGGCGTGGCCGGCACCAAGTTCGTGGCCAAGCTCGCCTCCACCGCCGCCAAGCCCGACGGGCTGCTGGTCGTCCGGCCGGCCGAGGTCATGGGGTTCCTGCACCCGCTGCCGGTCGGCGCGCTGTGGGGGGTGGGCGCCAGGACCGAGGAGGTGCTGCTGCGGCTGGGGCTGCGGACCGTCGGCGACCTGGCGCACGTCCCGGTCCGCACGCTGCAGCGGGCGGTGGGCCCGGCGGCCGGCGCGCACCTGCACGAGCTGTCCTGGGGCCGCGACCCGCGCCGGGTGGTGCCCGACGAGCCGGAGAAGTCCACCGGCCACGAGGAGACCTTCGGCACCGACGTGGACGACCCGGCGGTCATCCACCGGGAGCTGCTGCGGCTCGCCGAGCGGACGGCGGGCCGGCTGCGCTCGGGCGGCTGGCTGGCGCGCACGGTCACGGTCAAGGTCCGCTTCGCCGACTTCGCCACGATCACGCGCAGCCGCACCCTCGACGTGCCCACCGACGTCGGGCAGGAGCTCTACGACACCGCCCGCGCCCTGTTCGACGCCCTCGGCCTGGACCGCGCCCGCATCCGGCTGGTCGGCGTGCGCGCCGAGCGCCTGGTGCGGGCCGGGGAGACGCCGCGGCAGCTCGAGCTGGGCGCCCGGGAGCGCGGTCGCCGGGAGGCCGAGCTGGCCGCCGACCGGGCCGCCCGCCGGTTCGGCGCCGGCGCGGTCCGCCCGGCGACGCTGCTGCACCGGGACGGGCAGCGCGCCCGGTGACCCGCGGCGCCGCGGGGGAGCCGCGCCCGGCGAGGTGGCCTCCGACCGGGTGCGGGAACTCCGGCCGGGCCCCGTTCGTCTCCCCGCCGAGGCCGTGGGCCACCCGCCGGGGTGATCACGGCGAGCCCGGCGCGGCTCGCCTTTCGCACCCCGCTGAGGGCTCGTATCCTCGGTGTCACCGACGGCGGGCACCGCCGTCGGGTTCTTGGCTTTGGCCCACGTGGAGGTCGACGTGCCGCTCTCCGAGCACGAGCAGCGACTGCTGGAGCAGATCGAGCGCGCCCTCGTCGATGACGATCCCAAGTTCGCCTCGTCGGTCCGCACCGGCGACCGCCGCGGCAAGGCGCGTCGCAAGCTGCAGGTGGGCGTCCTGCTGTTCGTCGTCGGCATGGCCGCGCTCATCGGCGGCGCGGTGATCCCGTCGGTGCCGCTGGGGGCCCTGGGCTTCCTCGTGGCGTTCGGCGGGCTGGCCCTCACCGTCCTGAACTACCGCTCGGCCACCGGTGTGGTCGAGGCCGGTCCCGGCGCCCCCGCCGGTGGCTCGACGGCCTCCCGTGGTGGGCGCGGCCGCGGCGGGGCCCGCCGGCAGCCGCTGAAGAACCGGCTCGAGGAGCGCTTCCGCCGGCGCTACGACCAGTAGCCCGCCATCCCCGGCTCCGCACGACAGCAGCCGCCGTCCCTCCCGGACGGCGGCTGTCGTCGTCCCGGGGCCCGCACGACGCAGGAGGCACTGTGACCGATCCCGATCCGTCCGCCGTCTGGGACGAGCTCGCCGCCTCCGGCGGGCTGTGGGCCTGGGGCGACGAGGACGGGGTGGCCCCGTGGACCGACGGTCCCGGGCACGACGTCGTCCCGCTGTGGACCGGCGCGGACCGGGCCGAGGTGGAGTCGCTGCCCGACGCCGAACCCGGCGAGGGGCCGGTCTTCCTCGACGTCGAGGCGCTGCTCGACGCCATCCCCGAGTGGATGGCCGCCGGGGTCGGCGAGGCCGGTCTGCAGTCGGAGGGCGGGCGGTTCCTGCTGACCGTGCCGCTCGCCGAGCTGACCGAGCGGCTGCTGCGCCTCCAGGTCGACCGGCCGGCCTGAGGAAGGACCCCGTCCTTCTCTCAGCCGCGCAGCGCCGTCCGGCGGCCCCACCGCGGCCGCGGCAGACCGCCCCGCAGCCCCGCCAGCAGCGACGGCGGCCACAGCAGCGCGCGCAGCCGCACCCCGCGGGACGCCGCGGCGAGCAACCCGCGGCGGGCGGTGGCCAGGTCGGCCCGCAGCTCCGGGCCGACGGCGGGGACGCTGCCGGGACGGGCGTAGCTGGCGGCCTCCTCGGCCCGGGCCAGCCGGGCCACCGCCGCGGCCACGCCGGCCGCCGGGTCCGGCCGCCGGTGCTGCCGGTGCGCACCGCCGCCGGTGGCGGCGTCGGCGAGCTCCTCGGCCACCTGCCGCGGCGTCCGGGCCGGGTCGGCCGTCCGGCCGACGTCGAGCGCGGTGGCGGCGAGCTCGTCCCACAGCGCCGCCGGGCTGCCGGTGGCCACCCGGCGCCGGCGCTGCAGCACCCGCAGCCCGGCGGGGACGGCGGCGAGGGCGAGCACGCCGAGCACCACGCCCGCGGCGCGCAGCACCGGCAGCAGCGAGTCCGCCGCCTGCGGGGCGGTCTGCGGCAGCGGGACGTCCTGCGGGGCCGGCTGCTGCTGCGGCACCCGGGGGGCCGGCGCCGGGAGCGGCGCGGTCGTCGGGTCGGTGCGCGGGTCGACCTCCAGGTCCTGCGGCCGGGGCGCCCACGGCAGGTCCACCGCGCGGTCGGTGTCGATCGGCGTCGGGTCGTAGGGCACCCAGCCCAGGTCGTCGAAGTAGACCTCGACCCAGGCGTGCGCGTCGTCGCTGGTGACCAGGCGGCTGCCGTCGGGCTGCGCCGTGCCGGGGGTGTAGCCGAGCACCACCCGCGCCGGGACGCCGGCCGCCCGGACCAGCGCCGCCATCGCGCCGGCGTACTGCTCGCAGTAGCCCTGCCGCAGCCGCAGGAAGTCGGCCAGGTCGTCACTGCCGGTCCCCGGGGCGGTGGACAGGGAGTACTCGTAGCCGTTGGCCGGGTCGGTGAAGTGCCCGTAGACCGCCTGCACCCGCTCGTGGGGCGTCTCGGCCCCCGCGGTCAGGCCGGCGACCAGCTCGTCGACGCTCGGGTCGAGGTCAGGGAGCGCGGTGTAGCGCTGCACCAGGGACAGCTCCGGCGGCAGCGGGCCGGCGGCGGCCAGCTCCTCGGCCGTGGGGCGCGGCTCCACCGCGGCCACCGACCAGGTCAGCCCGGCGGTGGACACGTCCCGGCCGAACACCGTGCCGGTGCCCGGGTCGAAGCGCCACCGCTCGGGCTCGGCCACCTCCACCGACTGCGGCGCGTACAGGACCGGCAGGAAGCGGTCCTCGTGGCCGAGGGCGGTGACCAGCGCGTCGACCGGCCGGCCGGCGCGCCGGCCGGGGAGGGGGGCCAGCTCGGGTCGGCCGGCGACCGCGGTCTCGCCGTCGAGGTTGCCGATCGTCCACCCCTCGGCGGCGTCGTAGACCTCCAGCGCCACGACGCGCAGGTACCCGGGGTCGGGCACCGAGGCGTTCACCCGCAGCAGCTCGACCGGCTCGTCGAGGGTCAGCTGGCCCTGCAGCGCCGCGGCCGGGTCGAGGGCGGTCCCGGTGGAGCCGCCCCCGCCGCGGCCGAAGCCGGAGAACGCGCCCTCGGTCAGCGTGGGGACGACGGCCCCGACCACCAGCCCGAGCACCACGGCCACCGCACCGGTGCGGACGGCGGTGAGCGTGCCCGCCCCCAGCAGCGGGCGCCGACCCTCCCGCGGGCCCCCGCCGAGGCGCCGGTGCTGGTCGGCGAAGAGCAGCAGCGCGAGCCCGGCCGCCGGCGCGGCCACCGGCAGCACGCCGATGGTGCCGGTCACGGTGCTCACCGGCACGCAGAAGAGGACCAGCAGGGCCAGCCCGGCCAGCGCCGGTTGCCGCGCGCCGACGGCCACCAGGTCGACGGCGACGGCGACGAGGCCGGCCAGCAGCGTGGTCAGCGCGACCAGCCCGGTCAGGGGGAGCGCCGGCGTGGACTGCTCGACCAGCTCCACGGTCCCGTCGGCGAACACCGCCCCGAGGTCGCCGGTGCTCTCGGCCGTGGGCAGCCAGCCACCCCAGGCCCCGTCCGGGGCGAACAGGGCCGTCAGCGTGCAGGCCAGCACGACGAGCTGGCCGAGGGGGACGACGACGGCGACCAGCGCGGTCCACCAGCCGGGCGCCGGGCGGTCCCCGGCGAGCGCGGCGCCGCCCACCCGGAGCAGCAGCCCGCCGGCCGCGACGGCGACGACCGCGGCGAGCACCGGGGGCAGCCACTCCCGCGCGGTGAAGACCGGCACCAGGGCGAGGGTGCCCAGTGCCGTGGCGACCGCGGCGGCCAGCGTCGTCCCGGCGTCGCGCAGCAGGCCGCGCGCGGTGTCGCCGGTCACCGGGCGCCCACCCGCAGGCCGCCGGGCCGGACCAGCTGGGCCCAGACGTCGGCCACCGAGTCACCGGCGCCGGCGATCGCGACCTGCCAGCCGCCGGCGCTCAGCAGGTCCGCGGCGGCCTCCTGCTGCCGGGTGAGCTCCGCGCGGGCGGCCGCGCCCACCGGCCGCCGCCGGCGGGCGGCGTCGGCCTCGGCCCAGCTGCCGATGTCGGCCAGGACGGCGAGGTCGGCGGCCGGGCCGGAGCGGACCCGCACCAGCTCGGCCGCCTCGTCGGGGCCCACCGCCCCCAGCAGCGCGACGACCGGTCCCTCGCCGGCCGCGCGGGACAGCAGCGTCAGGCCGGGGGCCAGGCCCGCGAGCCGGGACGGCGCCACCCCGGCCAGCCGGTCCAGCAGCTCCTCGGCGCCCAGGCCCGCGCCGGAGTCGACGGCGGTGAGCTCGGCCCCCTCGGTCACCACCCGCACCGTGGCGCCGCGCGCGATCAGCTCGCTGCCGATGCTGGCCGCCGCCTCGACCAGCCACTCGAGGCTGTCCGGGGGAGGCGTGTCCGGGCCGGTGGCGGTCACGGCCCGGCGGCCCGCGGGGGTGGGACGGGCGATGAGGTGCGCCCGGGACCGGGTGTCGAGCAGGAGGGTGACCTGCGCCTTCCACGGCCGTTCCTCCAGCCGCACCATCAGCTCGCCGGTGCGCGCGGTCGCCCGCCAGTGCACCTTGCGCAGGTCGTCGCCGTGCCGGTACGGCCGGGTGCTGACGTCGTCCTCCCCGTGGACGGCGATCGAGCGGTGCGCGCCCGATCCGCCGTCGCCGTGCCCGCCGCCCGGGCCGCCGGGGCCCAGGGGCACCACGCGCGGCACCACGACCAGCGGCGCGGTGTCGGCGCCGACGACGCTGCGCAGCACCAGGCCGAAGGGGTCGACCAGCCGCAGCCGCAGCGGGCCGAGGCGGTAGCGGCCGCGGCGTCCGCCGTGCACGCGGTAGTGCAGCGTCGCCGAGCGGCCACCGGGCAGCCGGTCGACGACGAACTCCGGAGCCGGCCCCAGGTCGGGCGGCACCGTCTCGGCCAGCAGCCACAGCCCGCCGGTGCCGCGGCCGGCGTTGCTCAGCTCCAGCCGCACCTCGGCATCCCGCCCGCGCGGCAGGCGGACGGGGGTGACGGTGCGGCGGGAGGCGACCCGGAAGCGGTGCCGGGCCACGGCGAGCGCCGACAGCAGCGGCAGCGCGAGCACGAAGACCGCCACCTGGACCAGCGGCGTCTCGCCCAGCAGCACGCCCAGCAGCAGCAGGGTGAGGCCGGCGGCGACCAGGCAGCGCCCGCGCAGCGTCAGGCTGGCCAGCGCGGTGGCGACCGGGCCGGCCACCTCAGCGGCCGCGGGGGACGGGGACGGTCCGCAGCAGGTCGCCGACCACCTGCTCGGCGGTGCGGCGCGACGCCGCGGCGTCCGGGGTGAGCAGCAGGCGGTGGGCGAGCACCGGGACGGCGACGGCCTGCACGTCGTCGGGCAGCACGTGGTCGCGCCCGGCCAGGGCCGCGCCGGCGCGCGCGGTGCGCAGCAGCTGCAGGCCAGCGCGCGGCGAGGCGCCCAGCCGCAGGTCGGCCGACCGGCGGGTGGCCTCGACCAGCGCCACCACGTAGCGGCGCACCGCCTCGGAGACGTGCAGCCGGCCGACGGCGGCGACCAGGGCCCGTACCCCGGCCGCGTCGGTGGCCGGCGTCAGCGTGCTCAGCGGGTCGGTGGTCACCAGGTCGTCGAGCATGGCCAGCTCGGCCTCGCGGTCGGGGTAGCCCATGGACACCCGCGCGGTGAACCGGTCGCGCTGCGCCTCGGGGAGGGGATAGGTGCCCTCCATCTCGATCGGGTTCTGGGTGGCCATCACCAGGAACGGCCGGGCCAGCTCGTAGCTGACGCCGTCCACGGTGACCTGCCGCTCGGCCATGCACTCCAGCAGCGCCGACTGCGTCTTGGGGGAGGCCCGGTTGATCTCGTCGGCCACCACGATGTTGGCGAACACCGCGCCCGGCTTGAACTCGAACTCGCGGCTCTCCTGGTCGTAGACCGACACCCCGGTGACGTCGCTGGGCAGCAGGTCGGGCGTGAACTGGATGCGGCGCACGCTCGCGTCGACCGAGGCCGCCAGCGCCTTGGCCAGCGTGGTCTTGCCCACGCCGGGCACGTCCTCGACCAGCAGGTGCCCCTCGGCGAGCAGCACGACCAGCGCCAGGTGGACGACGTCGGGCTTGCCGTGGACGACGCGGGCCATGTTGGCCGCGATGCGGGCGCCCTCCGCCGCGACGTCGACGTCGACCGGAGCCTCGGCTCCCGCACTGGTCGGCGTCACCTCGGTCACGCAGCCTCCTCGCCGGCGCTCGTCGGCCGCGTGCCCGACGGTGCTCTGCTGATGGGTGACCTCGCGAGCTCGGTCACGTCCTCAACCGTACGTGCCCGGGCGCTCCCCGGGCGTGTCGTCGATCACGGGCGGGGACCCCCACGGCGCTCCGCACGGGTCCCCACCGACGCCCCTCCGGGCCCGCCGACGGGCGCCCCGTCCCCGCCTCCGAGGTGGGGCGGGGTGGGACGGCACCCCACCACGCCCCACCCCACGGCGACGACGCGCCGCCGGGCCGCTGACCTGCGGGAGCGGGGGTGGGGAGCACCGGTCACGACATGGTGTCGAGTGGTGTCCGGTGGGGCGTAGTGGGTTACTGTGTGGCCCGGTGGGGAGGTAAGGCCCGTCCCGGGGTCACCCCGGAGTGCGAGGAGGACCCATGGGGGAGGTGATCCGGTGTTCGTCGGCAGCTACCCGTTGCGCCTCGACGAGAAGGGCCGGCTCGCACTCCCCGTCCGCTTCCGCGAGCAGGTGGCCGGCGGCATGGTGATCAAGAAGGGCCAGGAGCGCTGCGTCTACGGCCTCACCATGGCCCGGGTCGCCGAGCAGAGCGCGGCGGCCGCCGCGATGGCGCCGTCGGACACCGCCGCCGCCCGCATGCGCGCGCGCATGAGCTTCGGGTCGATGGTCGAGGTCGAGCCGGACAAGACCGGCCGCATCACCATCCCGGCGAACCTGCGCGAGTACGCCGGCCTCGACCGCGACGTGGTCGTCGTCGGCGTCGACACCCGCTTCGAGATCTGGGACGCCGCCACCTGGGACGCCTACGTGGCCGAGCAGGAGGCGACCTACGCCGACATGGAGAGCGAGGGGATGCCCACCCTCTCCTGATCCCGACGTCCGCCCCTCCGACCCCCTCCGTGCCCCCCACCCGACCGAGCCGACTTCCCCGCGGCTCGACCGGATCGGCCCGAGCCACCTTCCCCGCGGCTCGGTCCCACGGCACCGGAGGAGACGCACCGCCCACCGGGCGCGCCGCCGGTCCCCACCGGCTGCCGCGCCCGCCCGTCCCCGCGGGGCTCCACCTGACGTACTTCCCCGGCGCCAGGCGGACCCCGCGGGGGGCGGCCCGGGCGACCCCGCCGGGCCAGGACCCCACCGCGCCCCACGTCCCCCACCCCGCCCCACCACCCCACCACCCCGCCTCGTCTCCCACCCGCCACGTCCCGCCCCTCCGCACCGGGCGTACCACCGGCGTTCCCGGACTCCGGCGAAACGCCGCCCCGCTCCGCCCGCCGACCGCCACCCAGCCCCACCATGGACGGGCCCCCGCGCCCCGAGGGCGCCCCGACCCGTTCAGGAGCCGCCGACGATGAGCAGCACCGAGCCGGCGCCGGGAGGGCGGGCGCCGTCCACGGTGCACGTGCCCGTCCTGCTCGACCGGGTCACCGAGCTCCTCGGTCCGGGGTGCTCCGCCGACGGCGCCGTCCTCGTCGACGCCACCCTGGGCCTGGCCGGGCACTCCCTGGCGCTGCTGCGCGCGCACCCGGGCCTCCGCCTGGTCGGCCTCGACCGTGATCCCGACGCCCGCGCCGAGGCGACCCGCCGGCTCGCCGACGCCGGCGTCGCCGACCGGGCCACCGTCGTCCCCGCCGTCTTCGACGAGCTGCCCGACGTGCTCGACCGGCTGGGCCTCGCCGAGGTGCAGGCCGTGCTGTTCGACCTCGGCGTCTCCTCGCTGCAGCTCGACCGGCCCGACCGCGGTTTCAGCTACGCCGCGGACGCCCCGCTGGACATGCGGATGGACCCGTCGGCGCCGCGCACCGCCGCCGACGTCGTCAACGGCTATCCCGTCGACCGGCTGGCCCGGGTGCTGCGCGTCTACGGCGAGGAGCGCTTCGCCACCCGCATCGCCCAGGCGATCGCCCGGGAGCGGGCGCGGGAGCCGTTCACGCGCACCGAGCGGCTGGCGCACCTGGTGCGCGACTCGATCCCCGCCGCCACCCGCCGCACCGGCGGCCACCCGGCCAAGCGGACCTTCCAGGCGCTGCGCATCGAGGTGAACGACGAGCTCGGCGTGCTGGAGCGGGCGCTCCCGGCGGCGCTCGACGCGCTGGCCGTCGGCGGCCGGATCGCCGTCATCACCTTCCACTCCCTCGAGGACCGCATCGTCAAGCAGACCCTCGCGGCCGGCGCGGTGGACCGCACGCCGCCCGGGCTGCCGGTGCCGCTGCCCGAGCTGGGCCCCACGCTGCGGTTGCTGACCCGCGGCGGCGAGCCGCCGTCGGAGGCCGAGACCGCGGCCAACCCGCGGGCCGCCTCGGCGCGGGTCCGGGCCGCCGAGCGCATCCGGCGGGCCGCGTGAGCACCCCGGGGACGACGGCGCCGCGCACGACGACACACGGGCCGCGACCGCGGCCGACCAGCGACGGGAAGGAGGCCGCATGAGCGCCACCGCACGCGCGGCGGGGACCCCGGCCGAGGGCCGCCCCGGCCGCCGGACCCCGACCCCGCTCCAGGAGGACCCCGTCCCCCTCCCCGCTCGCCCGCTCGCGGCGAGCCCCCGGAGCGGGCCGCAGGCGGATGCGACGGCCCGCACCGCCCGACCGGCCACCCCGGCGCCCGCCCGCCCGGCCCGCGCGCACACCGCACCGGTGCGCGCCGCTGCGCCGCGGCGCCCGGCCCCCCGGTCCGCGCAGCCGACCGGACCGGTGCCGCGGACGGCGGCCGGCGCGCCCGCCTCGCGCCTCCGCACCGCCGTGGGCGCCCACCGCGCACCCCTCGTCCTGCTCGTCGTGACCCTGCTCGTGGCGACCACGCTGGGGCTGCTCTTCCTCAACACCGCCATCGCGGTCAACTCGCTCAAGGCCACCCAGCTGGCGGCCGCCAACGAGGACCGCGCCCAGGAGGTGCAGCGCCTGGAGCAGCAGGTCATCGCCGGCGGCACGCCCGCCGAGCTGGCGCGCGAGGCGCGCGCGGCCGGCCTGGTCCCCGCCGGCGCGGCGGCCTACCTCGTCGTCGGGGAGGACGGCACCGTCAGCCTGCGCGGCGAGGCCGTCCCGGCCGAGGGGCCGGAGCCGGCCGAGGCGCCGGAGCTCCCCGCGCCGCCCGTCGCCGGTGGCGGGGACTGACCCGTGCCCTCGACACCCCGTCCCCCCGCACCCCGCCGCCGTCCGGCCGACCGCGCTCCGCTGCGCGACGGCGGCAGCGGCGCCTTCACGTCCCGCCGGGCACCCGGCAGCCGCCGCGTGCCCGGCGCGCTGCGGACGGACCACCGCCGCTTCCGCATCGGCTTCGCCCTCGTCGTCGTCCCGCTGCTGGTGATCACCGGCAAGCTCTGGCTGCTGCAGGGCGTGGACAGCGGGGAGTACGCCCTCGCCGCCACGCAGGACCGCATCCGCGTCTCGGACATCGCCCCGCTGCGCGGCTCGGTCGTCGACCGCGACGGCAACCCGCTGGCCTACACCGTCGCGGCCTCCCGGATCACCGCCGACCCGACGCTGATCGACGACCCCGCCCGCACGGCCCTCGCGCTCACCACGCTGCTCGACGTCCCGACCTCCGAGCTCACCGACCTGCTGTCGGAGGACGGGCGCTACGTCGTCCTGGCCTCGCAGGTGGCGCCGGAGGTGGTCGACCAGGTCGAGGAGCTGGGGCTGCCCGGCGTCTTCTCCGAGGACGACCCGGTGCGGCTGTACCCCGCCGGGTCGGTCGCCGGGCAGGTCGTCGGCTTCACCGGCCGGGAGGGCCACGGGCTGGCCGGCATCGAGCAGACCTTCGAGGAGCCGCTGGCCGGGACGCCGGGGGAGCGGCGGGTCGAGGTGGGCAGCGGCGGGCACCCGATCCCGTCCGGCATCGACGAGTCCACCCCGGCCGTCGACGGCCGGACCGTCGAGCTCACGATCGACTCCGACCTGCAGTTCGTCACCGAGCAGCGGCTCCAGGAGGCCTGCCAGGACGGCGCCACCACCCGCGCCTCGGCGGTCGTCCTGGACGTGACGACCGGTCGGGTCGTCGCGATGGGGTCCTGCCCGGGCTACGACCCCGGCAACTACTCCGAGACCGACCCCGAGCTGCTGGGCAACCCGATCGTCTCCAGCGTCTTCGAGCCCGGCTCGGTGCTCAAGGCGGTGACCCTCGCCGCGGCCCTCGAGGAGGGCCGGGCCACCAAGGACACCGTGCTCAGCGTCAACGGGCACATCCAGGCCGGGGACGCCGTCGTGCGCGACGCCCACGACCACGCGCCGATCGACTGGACCGTCACCGGCATCCTCGCCAAGTCCAGCAACGTCGGCACGATCATGCTGGCCCGCGAGGTCGGGGACGCGAAGCTGGAGGAGTACCTGCGGGCCTTCGGTCTGGGCCGCACCACCGGCATCGAGCTGCCGGGGGAGAGCGCCGGCATCCTCCAGGAGTCCGCGGAGTGGACCCGGAGCCGGGCGGCCAACGTGCCGATCGGGCAGGGCGTCTCGGTGACCACGCTGCAGATGGCGTCGATCTACCAGGCGATCGCCAACGACGGGGTGCGCATCGAGCCGCGGATCGTCTCCTCCGTCGGCGGCGAGCCGGCCCCCGCACCGGAGAGCACCCGGGTGCTCAGCCCGTCCACCGCCGAGGACGTCGCGTACATGCTCGAGGCCGTTGTCGGGCCGGGCGGCACCGCCCCGCTGGC
Organism: Geodermatophilus sp. SYSU D01176; assembly: GCF_054050015.1. Taxonomy (NCBI): domain Bacteria; kingdom Bacillati; phylum Actinomycetota; class Actinomycetes; order Geodermatophilales; family Geodermatophilaceae; genus Geodermatophilus; species Geodermatophilus sp. SYSU D01176. The sequence continues at coordinate 96,984 of NZ_JBJGYN010000002.1, forward strand.
GCAGGTCGAGGGCTTCCGGGTGGCCGGCAAGACCGGCACCGCGCAGCGCGCCAACCCCGAGTGCAACTGCTACGCCGGCGGCGGCTACGTGACGACCTTCGTCGGGTTCGCCCCGGCCGACGACCCGCAGTACGTCGTCGCGGTGGACCTCGAGCGGCCGACCAGCGACGCCGAGGGCGGCCAGGTCGCCGCCCCCGTGTTCGCCGACATCCTGCGCCAGGCGCTGACCGCCGACGGCATCGTGCCGTCCGGGACGCCGCGGCCGGACTTCGTGTTGACCGGCCCGGAGGCGTAAGGGCCCCCTGCCCCCGCCTCGCAGGCTCGGCCCGGGGCCCTGGAGGGTGGCCGTTCCAGCACGTCCACACAGGAGGGCCGGGTCCGGGACGGGGCCGGCGTCGGGCGGCGGCGACCGGTTCCCCGCGTGTGGGCGGCGGGCCGCGCCGGGCGCGCCGGTAGATTGGAGTCCCGTGAGCGAGAGCGGGAGGGGGACGGCGTCCCCGGTGGCGGGGACCCGCGCTCTGACCCTCGCCGATCTCGCCGACCTGCTCGGCGCGCCCGTCCAGGGGAACGCCGGCACCGCGGTCACCGGCGTGACGCTGGCCTCCGCCGAGGTCGGCCCCGGCGACCTCTACGCCGCCCTGCCCGGCGCCCGCACGCACGGCGCCCGGTACGCCGCCGACGCGGCGGCCCGCGGCGCGGCCGCCGTCCTCACCGACCCCACCGGTCGCGAGCAGGCCGCCGCCACCGGCCTCCCGGTGTGCGTCGTCGACGACCCGCGGGCGCTGCTCGGCGCGGTCGCCGCGCGGGTCTACGGGGAGCCGGCCCGGCGGCTGCAGGTCATCGGGATCACCGGCACCAACGGCAAGACGACGACCAGCTACCTGGTGGAGGCCGGCCTGGCCGCCGCCGGCCGGGGCACCGGCCTGGTCGGCACCGTCGAGACCCGCACCCGCGGCCGCGCCGCCGACGGGACGCCGACGGTGACCACCCTGCCGAGCGTCCGGACCACGCCCGAGGCGCCGGCCCTGCACGCGCTGCTCGCCCGGATGGCCGACTCCGGTGTGCAGACGGTGGTCATGGAGGTGTCCAGCCACGCCCTCGTGCTGGGCCGGGTGGGCGGCATCTCGTTCGCCGCGGCCGGCTTCACCAACCTCGGCCGCGACCACCTGGACTTCCACACCGACCTCGAGGACTACTTCCTCGCCAAGGCCCGGCTGTTCGACGGCCGCGCCGCCGTCGAGGTGATCGACGTCGACGACCCGTACGGGCGGCGGCTGGCCGGCATGCTCGGCGACCGCCGCGCGGTCACCGTGTCGAGCCAGGGCGCGGACGCCGACTGGACGGCGACCGACGCAACCTCCGCACCCGGCGGCGGGACGGCGTTCACCCTCACCGGCCCCGGCGGGCGCACCTGGCCGGCGCGGGTGCGGCTGCCCGGGCGGTTCAACGTCGCCAACGCCGTCCTCGCCGTGGCGCTGCTCGACGCGGTCGGCGTGCCGGTGGAGACGGCGCTGACCGGCCTGGCCGAGACGGTGGTGCCCGGGCGGATGGAGCCGGTGGACGCCGGCCAGCCGTTCGTCGCCGTCGTCGACTACGCGCACACCCCCGACGCGGTCGCCACGGCGCTGGCCGCGCTGCGCGCCGCCACCCCCGGCCGGGTGATCACCGTCCTCGGCTGCGGCGGCGACCGCGACCCCGGGAAGCGGGCGGCGATGGGGGAGGCCGCGGCGCGCGGCAGCGACCTGCTGGTCGTCACCGACGACAACCCGCGCTCGGAGGACCCCGCCGCCATCCGCGCGGCGATGCTGGCCGGCGTCCCCGCGGGCCGGCGCGACGACGTGCTGGAGGTCGGCGACCGCCGCGCCGCGATCGCCGCCGCCGTCGACCGCGCCCGGCCCGGCGACGCGGTCCTGGTGGCCGGCAAGGGCCACGAGACCGGCCAGGACGTGGCCGGCACCCTGCACCCGTTCGACGACCGCGCCGTGCTGCGCGAGGCCCTGGCGCGGCGGGCGCCGGCCGGAGTGGAGCCGTCCTCATGACCGAGCTCGCGGGGCCGTGCGTGGACACAGCATCCCGGAGCACGGGGATGACGAGCGCCAGCGAGGAGGCCCCGTGATCCCCCTGACCCTGTCCGAGGTGGCCGAGGCGGTGGGCGGGGAGCTGACCGCCGGCGACGGCCGCGTGACGGGGAAGGTCACCGTCGACTCCCGCACCGTGGCACCCGGCGACCTGTTCGTCGCGGTGCCCGGCGAGCGGGTCGACGGCCACGACTTCCTCGCCGCGGCCGCCGGCGCCGGCGCGGTGGCCGCGCTGACCACCCGTCCCGACCCCGCACTGCCCTGCGTGGTCGTCGACGAGCCGGTCGCCGCGCTCGGCCGGCTGGCCGCCGCGGTGCACGGCCGGCTGGCGGTCGGCGACCTGGTGACGATCGGCATCACCGGCTCCTCGGGAAAGACCAGCACCAAGGACCTGCTCGGCCAGGTGCTGGCCACCGCGGGCGCCACGGTGAGCCCGCCCGGCTCGTACAACAACGACATCGGGCTGCCGCTGACCGTGCTGGACGCCGACGAGGACACCCGCTTCCTGGTGCTGGAGATGGGGTCGCGCGGTCCGGGGCACATCGCCCGGCTCTGCCGGGTGGCCCGGCCCGACGTCGGCGTGGTGCTCAACGTCGGCTCGGCGCACCTGGGCGAGTTCGGCTCGGCCGACGGGATCGCCGTCGCCAAGGGCGAGCTGGTCGAGGCGCTGCCGGCCGAGGGCACCGCCGTCCTCAACGCCGACGACCCCCGGGTGATCGGCATGGCGCCGCGCACGCGGGCCCGCGTCGTGACCACCGGCCGGTCGGCGGACGCCGACGTGCGCGCCGAGGACGTCACCCTCGACGAGTCCGGCCGCGCGGCCTTCACGCTGGTCACCGGGGGTGCCCGCACGGCGGTGCGGCTGCAGGTCGTCGGCGCCCACCAGGTGGCCAACGCGCTGTCCGCCGCCGGCGCCGCGCTGGCCGCGGGCATGGCCCCGGAGGAGGTCGCCGCCGCGCTGTCGGCCGCCGGACCGCGCAGCCGCTGGCGGATGGAGGTCACCCGCCGGGACGACGGCGTGACCGTGGTCAACGACGCCTACAACGCCAACCCCGAGTCGATGCGGGCCGCCTTGGCCGCGCTGGCCGGGCTGCCCGCGCGGCGGCGGATCGCCGTCCTCGGCGGGATGGCCGAGCTCGGCCCCGGCGCCGCCGCCGAGCACGAGCGGCTCGGCCGGGACGCCGTGGCCGCCGGGGTGGACCTGGTCCTGGCCGTCGGGCCGGGTGCGGTAGGGATAGCCGACGGGGCGACCGCCGCAGGGGCTCGCGAGGACGAGGGCGCGGTGCGCGTGCCCGACCGGGCGGCTGCCCGGCAACTGCTGACGGAGGTGCTGGTGCCCGGTGACGTCGTGCTGGTGAAGGCCAGCCGGTCCTACGGGCTCGAGGTGCTCGCCGCCGACCTGCTCGACGCCGGGGCAGGCGCGTGAGGTCCATCCTGATCGCGGCCGCGTTCGGGCTGATCATCTCGATCCTGGCCACGCCGGTCGCCGTCCACCTGTTCCGCCGCAAGGGCTTCGGCCAGGAGATCCGGGACGACGGCCCGGAGAGCCACCTGTCGAAGAAGGGCACGCCCACCATGGGCGGCACCGTCATCGTCGGGGCGACCGTCGGCGGCTACCTCATCGCCCACCTGTTCCTGCTCAACCAGCCCGGGCGCGGGGTGACCGCCAGCGGCCTGCTGGTGCTCTTCCTCATGGTGGGCCTGGGCACCGTCGGGTTCCTCGACGACTACCTGAAGATCCGGTTCCGGCGCAGCCTCGGGCTGAACAAGACGGCCAAGCTGGTCGGCCAGCTCGTCATCGGGGTCGCCTTCGCCGTCCTGGCGCTGAACTTCCCGGACGAGGCCGGCATCACGCCCGCCTCGGAGTTCGTCTCCTACGTCCGCGACATCGAGCCGCTGTTCCTCGGGACGATCGGCTTCGTCGTCCTGGCCTACCTGTTCATCGCCGGCTTCTCCAACGCGGTGAACCTGACCGACGGGCTGGACGGGCTGGCCGCGGGCTGCTCGGCGATGGTGTGCGGCGCGTACACGATCATCTCGTTCTGGCAGTTCACCCACGACTGCACCTCCGAGCTGATCGAGGGCTGCTACACCGTGCGCGACCCGCTCGACGTCACCCTGGTCGCCGCGGCCGGGCTCGGCGCGTGCCTCGGCTTCCTGTGGTGGAACACCAGCCCGGCGCGCATCTTCATGGGCGACACCGGGTCGCTGGCCCTGGGCGGGCTGCTGGCCGGCCTCGCCGTCGTCACCCGCACCGAGCTGCTGCTCATCGTGCTCGGCGGGCTGTTCGTCGCGGTCACGCTGTCGGTGGTCATCCAGGTGGCCTTCTTCCGGGCCACCCGCCGCCGGGTGTTCCGGATGGCCCCGCTGCACCACCACTTCGAGCTGGCCGGCTGGACCGAGAACACGGTGATCGTCCGCTTCTGGCTGGTGACCGGGATGTCGGTCGCCTTCGGGCTGGGCCTGTTCTACGCCGACTGGCTGACCGTCACCGGCCTGTGAGTCAGGAGAGGCTGCTGCGACACGCCCCGACGGTGCGCCGGGAGATCCGCTCCGACGGCCACCATGGCCGGATGGAGTCCACCGGCGTCCCGACCGCCCCCGGGCGGCGCAGGACCGGGCCGACTGGGCGCAGGACGCCGGTCCGCCGGTTCGCGGCCCCCGCCTGGCTCGACGGTCCCCTGACCAGTTCCCAGCTGGTCGTCGGCGCGGCCGGCATGCTCCTGGCCATCGGCCTGGTCATGGTGTTCTCCGCCTCGGCGATCGACGCCGCTCTCAACGACCAGCCCGCGTGGCGGCCCGGCGTGGACCAGCTGGTCTTCGCCGTCATCGGCCTGGTCGCGCTGCTCGTGGCGGTCCGGCTGCCGGTCGGCCTGCTGCGTCGCTGGGCGCCGATCGGCCTGGTCGTCGCCGCGGTGCTGCTCGTCGCGGTGCTCGTGCCGGGCATCGGCATGAAGCTCAACGGCTCGCGGGCCTGGATCGACCTGGGCTTCACCAACTTCCAGCCCTCCGAGCTGGCCAAGCTGGTCTTCGCCCTGTGGGGCGCCCACGTCCTGGCGATGCGGGACCGCTTCCTCACCGTGCAGACGCTGCTCGTCCCGCTGCTGCCGGTGTTCGCCGTCCTGTCGGTCCTGCTGATCCTGGAGCCGGACTTCGGCGGCGTCGTCAGCCTCGGGCTGGTGCTGGTGGGCCTGCTGTGGGCCGGCGGACTGCCGCGCCGCTGGTTCGCCGCCTTCGTCGCCGCCGGCGTCGCGGCCGTGGCGCTCATGGTCGCCGTCGCGCCCTACCGCATGGAGCGGATCACCGCGTTCCTCGACCCGTTCGCCGACCCCTCCGACACCGGCTTCCAGGCCATCCGGGGTTTCTACGCGCTGGCGACCGGCGGCCTGTGGGGCGTGGGGCTGGGCAACAGCGCGATGAAGTGGAACCTGCTGCCAGAGGCCGAGTCGGACTACATCTTCGCGATCATCGGCGAGGAGCTCGGCTTCCTCGGCTGCCTGGTCGTGGTCGCCCTCTACGGCGTCCTGGCCCACGCCGGGTTCCGGATCGCCCGCCGCTCGGCCGACCGCTTCGTGCAGCTGGCCTGCGTGGCGATCACCGTGTGGCTGGTCGGCCAGGCGGCGCTGAACATGGGCTACGTGGTGGGTCTGCTGCCGGTCACCGGCCTGACGCTGCCGCTGGTCTCCGCCGGCGGCACCTCCCTGGTGCTCACCCTGTTCATCGTGGGGCTGCTCATCCGCTTCGCCCGCTCCGAGCCCGAGGCCGTCGAGCACCTGCGTCGGCTGGAGCGCACCCGGCTGTCCCGCTGGCTGCTGCCGGTGCCCGAGCAGCCCGTGGAGCCGGTGCGCCCGCGTCGCGCCCGCCGTCCCGAACGGCCGGGTGAGGGCCGCGCGCCCGAGCGGCCCTCGCGCCGTTCCGCCGCCACCGGGGGGCGCACCGTCGCCCGGGTGGCCCCGGTCCCGCCGGGGGAGCGCGCGCCGCGCGAGCGGGTCCCGGCGCGCGAGCGGCGGACGACGGACGGCCGTGCCCGGATCCCCGAGTCCCGCCGGCAGCCGCCGCCCCGGGCCCGCGCCACCGCGCCCGAGCAGCCGCGGCGGCCGCGGTGAGCGGACAGGGGCGGAAGCCCGTCACCGGGGAACGGAGCCGGCGGGGAGTGCGCACCGCAGCGAGCCCTGCGAGCGGGGAGCGGAGCGACCGCGGAGGCGACCTGTGACGGCGGCGAGGAACGGACGAGGCGAGACGGTGCGTGCACGCAGGAGCGTCGTCCTCGCCGGGGGCGGCACCGGCGGGCACATCGAGCCGATGCTCGCCCTGGCCGACGCGCTGCTGCGCCGCGGCGCGGTGGAGGGCGGTCTGCGGATCACCTGCCTGGGCACCGCCCGCGGCATGGAGACCCGGCTGGTCCCCGCCCGCGGCTACGACCTGCGGCTGATCCCGCCGGTGCCGCTGCCCCGCAGGCCCACGCCGGACCTGCTGCGGGTGCCCGGCCGGGTGCTCCGCTCGGTGTCGGAGACCCGGGCGCTCTTGTGCGAGCTGTCCGCCGACGTCGTCGTCGGCTTCGGCGGGTACGTCGCGCTGCCGGCGTACCTGGCCGCCCGCAGGGAGCGGGTGCCGGTCGTCGTGCACGAGCAGAACGCGCTGCCGGGCCTGGCCAACCGGATCGGCGCGCGGCTGGCCGAGCGGGTCGCCGTCACCGCGCCCGGCACGCCGCTGCACGGTGCCGAGCACGTCGGCATGCCCCTGCGGACGGCGATCAGCACGCTGGACCGGCCGGCCCGCCGCGCCGAGGCCCGCGCCACCTTCGGACTGGACCCCGACCGGCCCACGCTGCTGGTCGTCGGCGGGTCGCAGGGCGCGGCCTCCCTCAACCGGGCCGCCGTCGGCGTCGCCGACGCGCTCACCGCGGCCGGGGTGCAGGTGCTGCACGCCCGCGGTCCGAAGAACACCGACGTGACCGTGCCGCCACGAGCGCCGGGGCGGGCGCCGTACGTCGTCGTCGACTACCTCGAGCGCATGGACCTCGCCTACGCCGCCGCCGACCTGGCCCTGTGCCGGTCCGGCGCGGTCACCGTGGCCGAGCTGTCCGCGGTCGGGTTGCCGGCGGTGTTCGTGCCGCTGCCCATCGGCAACGGCGAACAGCGGCGCAACGCCCTGCCCGTCGTCGAGGCCGGGGGCGGACTGCTGGTGGACGACGCCGACCTGTCGCCGTCCTGGATCGAGGAGCACGTGATCCCGTTGGTCACCGACCCGGCCGCGCTGGCCCGGTACGCCGCGCGCGCCGCGGCCGCCGGAGCCCGGGACGCCGACGACCGGCTGGCCGACATCGTGCTGGAGGTGGCGGGGAAGTGAGCGAGCTGGCGAGCTCACCCGGAGATGGAGCAGTGCCGGCGCGAACGCGGCCGACGCGCGCCAGCGAGGAGGACGAGTGAGTGCCGCAGCCGTGGCGGCGTGGACGGATCCGGTGCCGAGCCCGGAGGAGCTGGGCGCGGTCCACTTCGTCGGCATCGGCGGGGCCGGGATGAGCGGCATCGCCCGCATCCTGCTGGCCCGGGGCGTCCCGGTGTCCGGCAGCGACCGCCGGGACACCCCGACGCTGCTGGCGCTGCGCGCGCTCGGCGCCCGGGTGGAGCTGGGCCACGACCCCGCCCACCTCGGGGACGCCGACACCGTCGTCGTCTCCACCGCCATCCGCGACGACAACCCGGAGCTCGCCGCCGCCCGCGATCGGGGCCTGCGGGTGCTGCCCCGGGCGGTGGCGCTGGCCGCGGTGATGGCGGGCAAGCGCAGCGTCGCGGTGGCCGGCACGCACGGGAAGACGTCGACCACCTCGATGCTCACCGTCGCGGTGCAGGCCTGCGGCGTGGACCCCTCCTTCGCCATCGGCGGCGACCTCAACGAGTCGGGCAGCAACGCGCACGCCGGGAAGGGGGACGTCTTCGTCGCCGAGGCCGACGAGAGCGACCGCTCCTTCCTGCTGCTGGCCCCGCACGGCGCGATCGTCACCAACGTCGAGGCCGACCACCTGGACAACTACGGCGACCTGGCCGCGGTCGAGGCCGCGTTCGACCGGTTCCTCGGCACCGTCGACCCCGCCGGGTTCGTCGTCCTCTGCGCCGACGACCCCGGTTCGGCCCGGCTGCGCACCGTGCCCACCCCGGCGCGGGTGCGCACCTACGGCACCGCGGAGGACGCCGACCTGCGGCTGGTCGACGTCGAGGTCGGAGCCGAGGCCACCGCCTGGACCGCGGTCCTCGACGGCGTGGTGCTCGGCCGGGTGTCGATCCGGGTGCCCGGGGAGCACATGGCCCGCAACAGCGCCGCCGCGCTGCTGGCCGGGCTCGAGCTCGGGCTGCCCGCCGAGGGGCTGATCGCAGGGCTGGGGCGGTTCGGCGGGGTGCACCGCCGCTTCGAGCTCAAGGGGACCGTCGGCGGGGTGCGCGTGTACGACGACTACGCCCACCACCCGACCGAGGTCGAGGCGCAGCTGCGCGCCGCGCGGGCGGTCGCCGGCCCCGGCCGCGTCGTCGTGGCCTTCCAGCCGCACCTGTACAGCCGCACCCGGGAGTTCGCCGGCGCGTTCGGCGCGGCCCTCGGCCTGGCCGACGAGGTCGTGGTCATGGACGTCTACGGCGCCCGCGAGGACCCGGTCCCCGGCGTCACCGGCGCCATGGTCGCCGACGCGGTCGCGCTGCCGGCCGGGCGGGTGCACTTCGAGCCGTCCTGGTCGGCCACCGCCCCCGCGCTGGCCGAGCGGGCCAGCCCCGGCGACCTGGTGATCACCATGGGCGCCGGCAACGTCTCCATGGTCGGGCCGGAGGTGCTCGAGGCGCTGCGGGCCCGCTCCGGTTCCCCCCACGCCGGCGACCCGGGGGGTCCTGCGCGGTGAGCCGCTCGGGGACGACCACCAGCGACCGCGCGCGCGGTGGGGGGTCCTCCCGGGCCGGCGCCGAGGCGCGGCCCCGCCGCCGTCCGGCCGTCCGCCCGCGGCGCGACACCCCGGCCGACCGCCGGCGACGGCTGCTGGCCCGGGCGGGCGTGGCCGCCGCCGTGCTGGGCCTGCTCGGCTGGCTGCTGTGGGGGAGCCCCGTGCTCGCCGTCTCCGCGGTGCGGGTGGACGGCGCCGGCACGCTGACCGCCGCCGAGGTCGTCGACGTCGCCGGCATCGCCGAGGGGACGCCGCTGCTGCGGGTCGACATCGACGGGGCCGAGGCCCGCGTCGCGCGGCTGCCGCAGGTGGCCGACGTCGAGGTGACCCGCGGCTGGCCGCGCAGCGTCGTCGTCACCGTGGTCGAGCGGGTGCCGGTCGCGGTGGTGGAGCAGGCAGGGACGCGCTCGCTGGTCGACCCCGACGGCGTGCTCTTCGACACGGTCACCGGCTACCCGCCGGTCGGCGTGGTCCCGCTCGACGTCGCCGACCCCGGCCCCGAGGACCGCGCCACCCGCGCGGTGCTGGCCGCCCTCGTCGCGCTGCCGGAGGACGTCCGCGTCGACCTGGCCGAGGCCCGCGCGACCAGCGCCGAGGACGTCACGCTGACCCTCGAGGACGGCACCACGGTGCTGTGGGGGAGCGCGGAGCACGCCGGGGACAAGGCCGACGCGCTCGTCGCGCTGCTGCGCCAGCTGGAGGCCGGGACCCTCGAGCCGGCCGGGACCATCGACGTCAGCGCCCCCGCGGCCGTCGTCCTCCGCTGAACACCGGGTGGCCCCGGCCCGCCCGGCACGGGAGGGTGACCCGGTGAGCACCGGGCCGGTCAGCCGCTTCCCCGTCCCCCCGCGCGACGAGCTGCCGCAGCAGCTGCGCGACCGCTACGCCGACGTCGAGGAGCGCGCGGGCTTCCTGCCCAACGTCTTCGCCGCGCTGGCCTGGCGCCCCGACGAGGCGGCGGCGTTCTTCGCGCTGCACGACGCGCTCATGGACAAGGACACCCCCGGGCTGTCCACGGCCGACCGCGAGCTGATCGTGGTCGCCACCAGCGCGGCCAACGACTGCCTCTACTGCGTGGTCGCGCACGGGGCGATCGCCCGGATCCGCGCCCGCGACCCGTACCTCGCCGACCAGGTCGCCGTCGACTGGCGCAAGGCGCCGGTGTCCGAGCGGCTGCACGCCGTGCTTGAGGTCGCCGTCCGGCTCGCGGTGGACCCGGCGGCGGTGACCGCCACCGATCTCGACCGGCTGCGCGGCCACGGCCTCACCGAGGACGACGTGTGGGACGTCGGCGCGATCGTGTCGTTGTTCGCGCTGTCCAACCGGCTGGCCCACTGGGCGGCCATCCCGCCGAACGAGGAGTTCTTCCTCATGGGGCGCGTGCCCCGGCAGTAGCCCGGGACTGCGCTCGGTCGCCGGTCGACCCCACCGCGTGTGCGGCCCCGGCCGGGACGACACGCGCGGAGCCGCGACACGCCCGACGCCGCAGATCACTTCGGCGAGTTCCGGATGCCGGGCATGTCACCGCCCTCGACCTGCACATGAGAGATCCGGTGCGCGGGTCGTCACGCACGGTGGTGCAGATGTGACCACTGGGTCCTGCGAGGTCGGTGTGGACACGCGTTCGCGACACGCCGGTCCCCGGAGGGTGCTTGTAGGGCCCGTGACGCCCCACCTAACTTCGTGCGCGTCGACCCAGTTGACATAACTATAAGGCTTTACTTGAGGATGAGGGTCGAGGTCGGGAGCCCCACATGACACCTCCGCACAACTACCTCGCGGTCATCAAGGTCGTCGGCATCGGCGGCGGCGGTGTGAACGCGGTCAACCGGATGATCGAGGTCGGCCTCAAAGGGGTCGAGTTCATCGCCATCAACACCGACGCGCAGGCGCTGCTGATGAGCGACGCCGACGTCAAGCTCGACGTCGGCCGCGAGCTGACCCGCGGCCTGGGTGCCGGCGCGCAGCCCGACGTCGGGCGGCAGGCCGCCGAGGACCACCGCGAGGAGATCGAGGAGGTGCTCAAGGGCGCCGACATGGTCTTCGTGACCGCGGGGGAGGGCGGCGGTACCGGCACCGGCGGCGCGCCCGTCGTCGCCTCGATCGCCCGCAAGCTCGGTGCGCTGACCATCGGCGTCGTCACCCGCCCGTTCTCCTTCGAGGGCAAGCGGCGGGCCGTCCAGGCCGAGTCGGGCATCGAGGAGCTGCGCAACGAGTGCGACACGCTCATCGTCATCCCCAACGACCGGCTGCTCCAGCTCGGCGACCGCAACGTCAGCGTCATGGACGCCTTCCGCACCGCCGACCAGGTGCTGCTCTCCGGTGTCCAGGGCATCACCGACCTGATCACCACGCCGGGCCTGATCAACCTGGACTTCGCTGACGTCAAGTCGGTCATGTCCGGCGCCGGGTCCGCGCTCATGGGCATCGGCAGCGCGCGCGGTGACAACCGGGCGCTGCTGGCCGCCGAGCAGGCGATCGCCAGCCCGCTGCTGGAGGCCTCGATGGAGGGCGCCCACGGCGTGCTGCTGTCGATCTCCGGGGGCTCGGACCTCGGCCTGTTCGAGATCAACGAGGCCGCCTCGCTGGTCTCCGACGCCGCGCACGCCGACGCCAACATCATCTTCGGTGCCGTCATCGACGACGCCCTCGGTGACGAGGTGCGGGTGACCGTGATCGCCGCCGGCTTCGACGGCGGCAAGCCGCAGGGTCGCAAGGAGGCCGGCATCGCCTCGGTGCCGGCCGCCGGCCCGGTGGCCCCGCCGACCGCGCCGCGGATGCCGCTGCACCCGCAGCCGGTGGCCGGCGTCCCGACGGGGGAGCGGCTGGTCGCCTCGGGGCGGCCCCACGCCCCGCAGGCCCAGGCGCAGCCGAACCCGCCGTCCCCCTCGCAGCTGCCCGGCCGTCCGGCCGCCGGTGGCGGGATCACCGTGCCGCCGCTGCCGCCGGTGCCCGGTGCCAACGCGGCCGCCGCGGGCCGGCGCCCGTTGTCCAGCGAGGACTTCGAGGAGGAGCTCGACATCCCGGAGTTCCTGCGCCAGTAGAAGGACCCCCGTGCCCCCCACCACTCGCGAGCTCGTGGCGGGCCCCTGCACGGGGGCCGCACTGTGAGCTCGGTACCGGCCGCCCCGCAGGCGGTGCGACCCCGACGGGTCGTCACCGACCGGCGGGGCGGCCGCTCCGTTGCCCCCTACGACTCGTTCAACCTCGGCGTCCACGTCGGTGACGACCCGGTCGCCGTGGCCGCCAACCGCGAGCGGCTCGCCCGCGAGCTCGGCGTCGGCGCCGACCGGCTGGTGTGGATGGACCAGGTCCACGGCCGGCGCGTCACCGTCGTCGACGGCCCGGTCGACGGCCCGCTGGCCGGGACCGACGCCGTCGTGACGCGTACGCCGGGCCTCGTGCTGTGCGTGCTGGTCGCCGACTGCGTGCCGGTGCTGCTCGCCGACCCCGTCGCCGGCGTGGTGGCCGCGGTGCACGCCGGTCGGGAGGGCGTCCGCACCGGCGTCGTCCCCGCCGCCCTGGCCGCCATGGCGCGGCTGGGCAGCCGCCCCGCCGACGTCGCAGCGCTCCTGGGCCCGGCGGTCTGCGGCGCCTGCTACGAGGTGCCCCGGGCGATGCAGGCCGAGGTGGCCCGCGTGGCCCCGGCCGCGGCGGTCCGCACCCGCACGGGGACGCCGGGGCTCGACCTGCGGGCCGGGCTGGCCGAGGTCCTGCGCGGCGGCGGTGTCGGACAGGTGGTGCACGACCCCCGGTGCACCGTCGAGGACCGCTTCCTCTTCTCCCACCGCCGGGACGGCGTGACCGGCCGCCAGGCCGGCGTCGTCTGGCTCGGGTGAAGGGCCTGCCTGCCCCCACCACTCGCGAGCTCGCGGCGGGACCCTGCAGGCAGGCCGCTCCAGCGCCTCACCAGGGATGATCGGTCCGTGACCACCCCGGCTGACCGCCTGCAGGCCGTCCGAGACCGCATCGCCGCCGCGGCGCGGGCCGCCGGCCGCGAGCCCGCCGAGGTGCAGCTGGTGGCGGTGAGCAAGACCCGGCCCGCCGACGCCGTCCGCGAGCTCGCCGCGCTCGGTCAGGCCGACTTCGGGGAGAACCGCGCCCAGGAGCTCGGCGCCAAGGCCGCCGAGCTGGCCGACCTGCCGCTGCGCTGGCACATGGTGGGCCAGCTGCAGCGCAACAAGGCCGCCGCGGTCGCCCGGCTCGGCGCCGTCGTCCACTCCGTCGACCGGCTCCCCCTGGCCCACGTCCTCGGCCGGGTCGGCGTGGAGACCGGGCGGCCGGTCGAGGTGTTCCTCCAGGTCGACCTCGGCGGGCCCGAGGGGGAGCTGGCGGCGCGCGGCGGAGCGGACCCGGCGGAGGTCACGGCGCTCGCCGACACGGTCGCTGCCACCGAGGGCCTCGTCCTGCGCGGCCTCATGGCGGTCGCGCCGCGGGGGGAGGGACCCCGACCCGCCTTCGAGCGGCTCGCGGCGCTGGCCGAGCGGGTGCGGCGCGACCACCCCGGGGCGCGCGACCTCTCCGCCGGGATGACCGCCGACCTGGAGGAGGCGATCGCAGCGGGCAGCACGCTCGTGCGTGTCGGAACCGCGCTGTTCGGGGAGCGGGACCTACCCTCCCCGGAGGACGAGTCACACCTGTCACACGGGTCCCAGCGGCCCGGGTGACCACGCACGGCACACAGAGGGGCGGGCTGATGGCCGGAGCCATGCGCAAGATGGGCATCTACCTCGGGCTCGTGGAGGACGACGACGCCCGGGCCTACGGCCGGTACGAGGCCCGCCAGGGGGACGCCGACCGCTACGACCGCCTCGAGGAGCGCCGGTACTCCCGGTACGCCTCCGAGGACGGCTACGACGACCGCTACGACGTCGGTGACCGCTACGACCCCGAGTACCGGGGCGAGGGCTACCGCGACGGCGACTACCGGGCCGGCGACCACTTCGCGGACCTCGACGCCGACCTGCCGCCCGCGCCGGACCCCGAGCCGCTGACGCTGCCCCGCCGTTCCGCGGCCAACCGCAACCTCGGTCTGGCGCCGTCCCCGGGCGGCTCCGCCGCCGCCCGCCTCGGCGGGCCGGCCGGGTCGGTGCCCGGCCCGGCGACCGCCGTGTCCGGCCCCGTCGGCGCGGCCGGCCTCGCCGTCCGCGAGCCGGTGGCCGCCGCGCCCGAGCCGGCTCCGGCGCCGGCGCCCGCCCCGGCCCCGCAGCCCTACCGGATCACCACGCTGCACCCGCGCACCTACAACGAGGCCCGCCAGATCGGCGAGAGCTTCCGTGACGGCAAGCCGGTGATCATGAACCTCACCGAGATGGACGACGCCGACGCGAAGCGGCTCGTCGACTTCGCTGCGGGTCTGTCGTTCGGGCTTCGCGGTAGCATCGAGCGCGTCACGAACAAGGTGTTCCTGCTCAGCCCGCAGGACGTCGACGTGACGGCCGAGGACAAGGCGCGCATCCGCGAGGGTGGGTTCCCCGCCGAGTCCTGAGGCCCGACAGCAGGACGGACCGGCACCCCGGGCAGGTGCCCCTGGACGAGCGAGGACCGTGGCTCTCTTCTGGAACATCCTCTCGTCGGTCCTGCTCGTCTTCCTCGTGCTGCTCTTCGCACGGTTCGTCGTCGACTGGGTGATGGTGCTGGCGCGCAGCTGGCGCCCCTCCGGCCTGGTGGCGGCGGGTCTGGAGGTCGTCTACGCGACGACCGACCCGCCGCTCAAGGCCATCCGGAAGGTGATCCCGCCGCTGAACCTGGGGTCGATCCGGCTGGATCTCGCGTTTATGGTGCTCCTGATCGCCGTGTACATCCTGCGTGGCATCGTGGACAGCCTCGCGTTCTCCGCCGGGTGACCGCTGCCCCAGCCCGGGGCGGCGGTCCCGGCGGCCGCTCGGGGCCGTCCGCCGCTCGTCCGACGTCGTCCCTGTCCCCGTTGTCCGACCCGAGGTGAAGTCGATGCCACTCACGCCTGCCGACGTGCACAACGTCGTCTTCAAGAAGCCGCCGATCGGCAAGCGGGGCTACGACGAGGACGAGGTCGACGCGTTCCTCGACGTGGTGGAGGCCGAGCTGGCCCGGCTGATCGAGGAGAACAACGAGCTGCGCTCGGGCTCCGCGACCGGCCGCACCCCGCGCGCCGTCGAGGCCCCCGAGCCCCCGGCGCCCACGCCCGCCGTCGCTCCGCCGCCCCCGCCGGCGCCCGTGCGCGAGGACGACAGCGCCCGCGCCTCGCGGATGCTGGCCCTGGCCACCGAGACGGCCGACAAGTACGTCAACGAGGCCAAGGCGCAGGCCGACCAGATGGTCGCCTCGGCCAAGACCAACAGCGAGCGCATGGTCAGCGAGGCGCGGGCGAAGAGCGAGCAGATGGTCAGCGAGGCCAAGATGCGCGCCGACTCGATGGTCGGTGACGCGCGCACCCGCGCCGACACGATGGAGCGCGAGTCGCGCGCCAAGGCCGCCGCGCTCGAGCAGGACGCCGAGCGCCGGCACGCCGAGGTCATGGGCTCGCTGGAGGAGAAGCGCAGCAGCCTCGAGCGCAAGATCGAGGAGCTGCGCACCTTCGAGCGCGAGTACCGCACCCGGCTGCGCTCCTACCTGGAGTCGCACCTGCGCGACCTCGACAGCCGCGGCTCCGCGGAGCCGGCCTCGAACAGCCGGCAGAACCAGCACGCCAGCGCCTGACAGAGGACCCCGCCCTCCCCGCCGCCCGCCGGCGCGCGGCGGGCCTCTGGACGGGAACGCGACTGGGCCCCCGGACACCGTCCGGGGGCCCAGTCGCGTTCCCGGGCGACGGCGCGGCCCGCGGCTGTGGTCCCGGCTACAGTCGGCGCGTGATCTTGGCTGCGGGTCTGCTGGTCCTGCTGGGCCTGGGGCTGTTCATCGGCGGCGTCGTCACCGGCACCACGACCCTGTACTGGGCCTGCGTGGCGGCGTGTGGACTCGCCGCCGTCGTGCTGGTCGTGGCGCGGCTGCGCATGGCCCGCGAGGCCCGCGGGTTCGACCGGCGCGCGTCGGAGGCGCCCTCGCGCGCCGGGACGAGGGCGGCGACGCCGCCCACCGGCACGCGGCCGCCCGAGGCGCCGGCGGGACCCGGGACCGCACCGCAGCCGGTGGTGTCCGCCGAGCCGGCCCCGGCCGCGGACCCGCCCGCCACCCGGGAGCCGCTCGCCGTCCCCGAACCCGAGGCCGCGCCCCGGCCGGCCGGGGCGACCGCCGTCCGGATGCCGGAGCCGGAGCCTTGGCCTGCGCCGCCCACCGAGGAGCCGTCGGCCGTCGTCCCGCCGAGCGCGCCCGCCGCCAACGGGCACCCCGAGGCGCCGGCGCGTCGCGGCGCCCACGAGCCGCGCGAGAGCCCGACGGACGCGACGACGGGGGAGCCCGGCGAGGAGGACGTCGAGGTCACCGACCTGCTGCTGGTGGTCGACCTGGACGACGAGGTGCTGGTCGTCGACGAGCACCCGCGCTACCACCTGGCCGGCTGCCCTTCCCTCGACGGCCGCGAGGGGATCCCGCTGCCCATGGTCGAGGCACGCACCGACGGGTTCACGCCCTGCGTCACCTGCCGCCCCGTGCGGCACCTCGCCGACACCGAGCGCTCCCGGCGGCGGGCCGCCCGCGGCAACTGAAGGAGGACCCCGCCCTCCCTCCGTGGGAGGACGCCCTGCTCCACGCCCCTCGCACCCCCGCGGCGGGACCTGCAGGGGGCCGGCGGCGCCCGGGACGGAGCCGGCTCACAGCGGTTCTCGCGTTGGTGCGGGGTGGGTCAGCGTGCGAGATCGGCGATCTCGCACACTCACAGGCCTCGAAGCGGGCGAGACCGCCGATCTCGCCGCGCCGCGACGGCACGACCGTCAACCGATCAGCACACCGCTGTCAGGCCTCGGCGCGGGCCACCCAGAACCGCGAGCCGGCCGGGCCCTCGATCCCCTCGCCGTCCCCGGCGGTGTCGGCGTGCACCCGGACGGCGAGCACCTCGTCGGCCACCTGCGCGCCGTGCTCGGTGAGCGCCTGCGCCATCGCGTCGTCGGCGGTCCACCACAGCTGGATGCGGTCGCTGACGGCCAGCCCGCTGTTCTTGCGGGCCTCCTGCAGCAGCCGCACCGCCTCGCGGACCAGGCCGGCCCGCTCGAGCTCCGGGGTCAGCTCCAGGTCCAGCGCGACGGTCAGCCCGCCACCGCTGGCCACCGTCCAGCCCTCGCGGGGCGTCTCGGTGACGACCAGGTCGCCGTCCTCCAGGGGCACGGTCGCGCCGTCGACCTCCACCGACGCCGTCCCGGCGCGGTAGGCGGCCACCAGGGCCGGGGCGTCGGCCGCGGCGACCGCCCTGGCCACCGCCTGCACCTGCTTGCCCAGCCGGCGCCCGACCGCGCGGAAGTCGACCTTCACGCTGACGTCGACCAGGTCGCCGCCGACGGTGGACAGGTCGGCGAGCTCCTGCACGTTCAGCTCGTCGGCCACCTCGGCGACCAGGTCGCGCGGCAGCTCCGCCCACCCCGGCGCCGCCACGACCGCGCGGGCCAGCGGCTGGCGGGTGCGCACCTTGGCCGACGTTCGCGCCGAGCGGCCCAGCTCGACCAGCCGGCGCACCAGCGCCACCTGCTCGACCAGCCGCGGGTCGCGGGCGTCCTCGTCGACGGCCGGCCAGGAGGCCAGGTGCACGCTGTCGACCGCGTCGGCCAGCCCCGGGGACACGGCGCGGGCCCACACCTCCTCGGTGACGAACGGGGTGAACGGCGCCATCAGCCGGGTCAGCACGTCGAGCACCTCGTGCAGCGTGGCCAGCGCCGCCGGGTCGCCGTCCCAGAACCGCCGGCGCGACCGGCGCACGTACCAGTTGGACAGGTCGTCGACGAACTGCGCGATCAGCCGGCCGGCGCCCTGGGTGTCGAAGTCCTCCATCGCCGCGGTGACGCCCTCGGTGACCTGCGCGAGGGTGGCCAGCGCCCAGCGGTCCAGCAGCGGCCGCTCGGCCGGCGCCGGGGCGGGCGAGGACGCCGGGTCCCACCCGTTGGTCTCGGCGTAGAGGGTGAAGAAGCTCGCGGTGTTCCAGTAGGTGAGCAGCACCTTGCGGACCACCTCGGACAACGTCTCGTGCCCGACCCGGCGGGCCGACCAGGGCGAGCCGCCGGCCAGCATGAACCAGCGGACGGCGTCGGCGCCGTGCCGGTCCATCAGCGGGATCGGCTCGAGGATGTTGCCCAGGTGCTTGCTCATCTTCCGGCCGTCCTCGGCCAGGATGTGGCCCAGGCACAGCACGTTCTCGTACGAGCTCCGCTCGAACACCAGCGTGCCGACCGCCATCAGCGAGTAGAACCAGCCGCGGGTCTGGTCGATCGCCTCGCAGATGAACTGCGCCGGGTAGGCGGCCTCGAACTCTGCCTGGTTGCGGTACGGCGCACCCCACTGCGCGAAGGGCATGGAGCCGGAGTCGTACCAGGCGTCGATGACCTGGGGCACCCGCCGGTAGGTCCCCTCCTCGCCGGGCAGGGTGAAGGTGACCTCGTCGATGAACGGCCGGTGCGGGTCCAGGTCGGACAGGTCGCGGCCGGTCAGCTCCGAGAGCTCGGCCAGCGAGCCGACGACGACCAACCGTTCCGGGTCGGCGTCGTTGCGCCAGACCGGGAGCGGGGTGCCCCAGTACCGGTCGCGGGACAGCGCCCAGTCGACGTTGTTGCGCAGCCAGTCGCCGTAGCGACCCCACTGGATGTGCTCGGGGTACCAGGAGGTCTTCTCGTTCTCCGCCAGCAGCTGGTCCTTGACCGCGGACGTCCGGATGTACCAGGACGGCTGCGCGTAGTACATGAGCGGCGTGTGGCAGCGCCAGCAGTGCGGGTAGGTGTGCTCGTAGCGCTGCTCGCGCAGGAGGACGCCGCGCCGCTGCAGGTCCTCGACGAGGGTCGGGTCGGCGCCCTTGAAGAAGTGCCCGCCCACCAGGCCGACCTCCGGCAGGAAGTGGCCCGTGCCGTCGATCGGGTTGACCACGGCCATGCCGTAGGCGCGGGTCGTGGCGAGGTCGTCGGCGCCGAACGCGGGGGACTGGTGCACCAGGCCGGTGCCGTCCTCGGTCGTGACGTACTCGGCCAGGACGACGTAGTGGGCGTTGTCGTCCGGGAAGTCGACCAGCTCGAACGGGCGCCGGTAGGTCACCCGCTCCCAGTCGCGGCCGGTGGTGCGGGCGAGCACCTCGGCGTCCTCGCCCAGGACGGCGGTCAGCAGCGGCTCGGCGACGACGAACGTGCCCTCGGCGGTGCGGGCGACCGCGTAGGTCACGTCCGGGTGGACGGCGACCGCGGTGTTGCTCGGCAGCGTCCACGGCGTCGTCGTCCAGATGAGCAGGTCGGCCTTCCCCGCCCACTCGCCGCTGGTGACCGGCAGCCGGACGTACACCGACGGGTCGGTGATCGACTCGTAGCCCTGGGCGACCTCGTGGTCGGACAGGCCGGTGCCGCAGCGGGGGCAGTACGGCGCCACCCGGTGGTCCTCGACCAGCAGACCCTTGCCGTGCACCTGCTTGAGCGACCACCAGACGCTCTCGATGTAGGCCTGGTCCATCGTCCAGTAGGCGGTGGACATGTCGACCCAGTAGCCCATCCGGCGGGTCAGGTCGCTGAAGGCGTCGACGTGCCGCATGACCGACTCGCGGCAGCGGGCGTTGAACTCCGCGATGCCGTAGCGCTCGATGTCCGGCTTGCCGGCGAAGCCGAGCTCCTGCTCGACGGCGATCTCCACCGGCAGGCCGTGGCAGTCCCAGCCGGCGCGACGGGGCACGTGCCAGCCCTGCATGGTCTTGAACCGGGGGAAGACGTCCTTGAACGCGCGCGCCTCGATGTGGTGGGTGCCGGGGCGGCCGTTGGCCGTCGGCGGGCCCTCGTAGAAGTTCCACTGCGGCCGGCCGGTGGAGGCCTCCAGCGTGCGGGCGAAGACCTTGTCGGCCTCCCAGCGGCCGAGGACCTCCTGCTCCAGGGCGGGCAGGTCGACCTGAGAGGGCAGCGCGCGGAAGGGGCCGGGTGAGCTCACACCCCCATCATCCCCGAGCCCGCCACCGGGTTCCGCCGCCCGTCCCCACCCGGCCCGCCGGGTCGCAGGACGGGGCCGGCCTCGGCGTACGGGAGAATGCGGAGGTGGACAGGCACGCGCGGTGAACCCGACGGTCACCGTCGCGCTCGCCGTGGGTGCGGTCGTCGTCCTCGTGGCGGCCATCGCGCTCCGACTGGCAGATCGGCTGGGCCTGCCCAGCCTGCTGCTCTACCTCGCGCTCGGGGTGGCCATGGGGGAGAGCGGCCTCGGCGTGGAGTTCGAGGACTACGGGCTCACGCAGACGCTGGGATACGCCGCGCTCGTCGTCATCCTGGCCGAAGGTGGTCTCACGACCCGGTGGGGCGACGTCAGGCGGGCGATCGGACCCGGGATCGCGTTGTCCACCATCGGCGTCGCGGTCAGCGTGGGCGTGACTGCGGGCATCGGCGTCCTCCTCCTCGGCTTCGACTGGGGCTTCGCCCTCCTGCTGGCCGCCGTCATCAGCTCCACCGACGCCGCCGCCGTCTTCGCCACGCTGCGGCGGTTGCCCCTTCCGCGCCGGCTGGCGGCCTCCCTGGAGGCGGAGAGCGGCCTCAACGACGCCCCGGTCATCCTGCTCGTGACCGTCCTGGCCGAGTCGCTCACCGGAGCGACGACGCAGCCGTGGTGGCTGGTGGGCGTGGTGGTGGTCGTCGAGCTCCTCGGAGGGGCCGTCATCGGGGTCGGAATCGGCTTCGGTGGCGCCGCCCTGCTGCGCCGTGTGGCACTGCCCGTGGCCGGTTTCTACCCCCTGGCGACGCTGGCGCTCTGCGTGCTCGCGTACTCGTCGGCCTCGTTGGCGCACACGTCGGGCTTCGTCGCCGTCTACCTCTGCGGCGTCGTGCTCGGGAACGCCACTGTCCCGCACCGCACGGCCAGCGTCGGCTTCGCCGAGGGCATGGCCTCGCTGGCGCAGATCGGCCTGTTCGTCCTCCTCGGCCTCCTCGTGTCGCCGGGCCGGCTGGCCGACGCCGTGGGGCCGGCGCTCGTGGTGGGCGCCGCGCTGCTGCTGCTCGCCCGTCCGCTGTCGGTGGGAGCCAGCCTGGTGTGGTTCCGGTTCCCCTGGGCGCAGCAGGTCTTCATCTCCTGGGCCGGCCTGCGCGGGGCGGTGCCGATCGTCGCGGCCATCATCCCGCTGACCGCGCAGGTGCCCGGGGCGACGACCGTCTTCGACACGGTCTTCGTGCTGGTCGTCGTCTTCACGATCGTCCAGGGCTGGTCGCTGCCGTGGCTCGCGCGGCGCCTGCGGATCGCCACCCCGGTCACGCCTCGCGACGTGCAGGTCGAGGCTGCACCCCTGGAGGAGCTGGACGCCGAGTTGATGCAGCTGACCGTGCCGGACGGGTCGCGGCTGCACGGCGTCTACCTGCCGGAGCTGCGGCTGCCCGACGACGCGGCGGTGGTCCTCATCGTGCGCGACGGGCGGTCGTTCGTGCCCGGCCCGACGACCCGGCTGATGCGCGGCGACCAGGCGCTGCTGGTGTCCGCGCGCGGGTCACGCGCGGAGGCCGAGCGCCGGCTGCGGGCGGTCAGCCGGGCCGGCCGGCTGGCCACCTGGCGCGGCGAGACCGGAGAAGCCTCACAGGTCGACTGAGAAAGGGCCCGCCTGCCCCACCACCCCAGGCTCGCGGTGGTCCCCTGCAGGCGGGCCCCCGGCCGACACCGCGGCCAGGTGCCGCCCCCGGCTCTCGTCCCGGGCCACGGCTTCCCCACAGGCGCTCCGGACGACGAAGCGGGGAGCGCGTTGCCTGGAGTCGTCGGGCCGACACACGCCGAACGCCCCCTCCGAGGACCGGAGGGGGCGTTCGGCGTGTGTTCGGCGGACTCAGCCGTTGAGCTCGAGCGCCTGCATCGTCTGGGCGCGGACCTCGGCCAGCAGCGCCGGGTCCTCGTTGAGCCGGCGGCCGTAGGAGGGGATCGCCTCCTGCAGCTTCGGCCGCCAGGCGGCGATCCGGTCGGGGAAGCAGCGCTCGAGCACGGTGAGCATCGCCGAGACCGCCGTCGAGGCGCCGGGGGAGGCGCCGAGCAGACCGGCGATCGTCCCCTCGCCGCCGACGACCAGCTCGGTGCCGAACTGCAGCACCCCGCGGCCGGACGCCGGGTCGCGCTTGATCACCTGGACCCGCTGGCCGGCGGTGATCATGTCCCAGTCCGCCTGCTCGGCCAGCGGCACGAACGCCTGCAGCGTCTCGTGCCGGGCGCGGCGCGACTGGAGCAGCTCGCCGATCAGGTAGCGGGTGAGCGCCAGCTCGGTGCGGGCCACGCCCAGCATCGAGCCCAGGTTGTTCGGCTTGACGCTCAGCGGCAGGTCGAACACCGAGCCGGCCTTGAGGAACTTCGGCGAGAAGCCGGCGTACGGGCCGAAGAGCAGCGAGTGGTCGCCGTCGATCAGGCGCAGGTCGAGGTGCGGCACCGACATGGGCGGTGCGCCGACGGCGGCCTGGCCGTACACCTTCCCCTGGTGGGCGGAGACCAGCTCCGGGGAGTTGGTCCGCAGGAACATGCCGCTCACCGGGAAGCCGCCGAAGCCGCGGATCTCGGGGATGGCGGCCTTCTGCAGCAGCGGCAGCGCGCCGCCACCGGCACCGACGAACAGGAAGCGGGTGCGGACGGTGCGCTCCTCGCCGAAGACGGCGTCGCGCACGGTCACCGACCAGCGGCCGTCGTCCCGGCGCTCGACGTCGGTGACCCGCTGGTTGACGTGCACGTGCACGCCCCGGTCCTCGGCGGCGCCGAACAGCAGCCCGGTCAGCGCCCCGAAGTCGACGTCTGTGCCCGCGGTGGAGCGGGTGGCGGCGACGACCTGCTCGGTGGGTCGGCCGGCCATCACCAGCGGCACCCACTCGGCCAGCACGGCCGGGTCGTCGGTGTACTCCAGGCCGTCGAACACCGGTTGCGCGGCCATGGCGGCGTGCCGGGTGCGCATGTAGGAGCGGCCCGCCTCGCCGGTCACGAAGCTGACGTGCGGCACGGGGGTGATGAAGTCCTTGGGCGAGCCGGTCAGCCCGGAGCGCACCAGGTGCGACCAGAACTGGCGGGACACGGCGAACTGCTCGTTGATCGTCACGGCCTTGGTGACGTCGACCGAGCCGTCCCGGCCGGCGGGCGTGTAGTTGAGCTCGCACAGCGCCGCGTGCCCGGTGCCGGCGTTGTTCCAGGCGCCGGAGCTCTCGCCGGCCACCGCGGGCCCGGACTCGAAGACGGTCACGCTCCAGTCCGGAGCGACGACCTCGAGCAGCGACGCCAGGGTCGCGCTCATGACGCCGCCGCCCACGAGCACGACGTCGGGGTCGGTGGCTGGTGCGAGATCGGTGGACACGACGGCCTTCCGGCTCAAGGGGAGGGTGCTGCCCTCCAACATCGACCAGGTGACCTCCGAACATGTCACTCCGGGTGGTGTGCTGCCTCGCAGAGGGTCATGAGATGGATCACACCGGTCCCGATTTGCGAACCCGGCGGACGGCGCAGGGCCGTGGCCGGTCGCCGCTATCGTCGATCGGGACGCCGGCCACCGGCCGCGCCAGCCACCCAGGCCATCGACCGAGGAGCCCCCCTGCCCACGCCGAGCGACGCCCCGGACCGACCGAGCGACCCCCAGGACGGCGCCGTCGCGGCCGGCGGGGGCACCGCGGGACGCCGGCCCCGCACCCGCCTGCTGCTCTCGCTCGCGCTGGCGGTGCTGGTCCTCGACCTGGCCACCAAGCTGGCCGTCGTCGCCACCGTCGAGCGCGGGGCGGACATCCGGCTGCTCGGCGGGGCGCTGTACCTGACCCACACCCGCAACACCGGCGCGGCGTTCTCCTTCGCCGAGGGCTTCACCGTCGTCTTCACGCTCATCGCGGTCGCCGTCGCGGTGGTCATCGTGCGCACCGCCCGCCGGCTGTTCTCCACCGGCTGGGCCGTCGCACTCGGCCTGGTGCTCGGCGGCGCGGTGGGCAACCTCGTCGACCGCGTCTTCCGCGAGCCCGGCTTCCTGCGCGGCGGCGTCGTCGACTTCATCTCCGTGTTCGCGCCGGACGGCGAGTTCTACCCGGTCTTCAACATCGCCGACTCGGCGATCGTCTGCGGCGGCGTCCTGGGCGTGGTCCTCGCGCTGCGCGGCATCGAGTTCGACGGCACCCGCAGCACCGGGGGCGACGCCCCGGCGCGCGACTGAGGAAGGGCACCCTCCTGCTCCCGCCTCGCGAGCTCGGCGCGGGCCCCTGGAGGGTGGACGTCCCGGTCCGTCACCGGCCCCGGGGAGGGCCGGGGCGCGGATCCACCTGCCGCGAGCGGCCCGGCGCCGGCAGTGCTGCGCCGGCTCTCCCGCTGCGACGGTCAGAATGGACGCCGTGATCAGTCCCGCGGGCCAGCACCGGGCCCTCCCGGTGCCCGACGGGCTCGAGGGTCAGCGCGTCGACCAGGCGCTGTCCCGGCTCTTCGGCCTCTCCCGCGGCGCGGCCGCCGACCTCGCCGACGAGGGCCGGGTGGTCGTCGACGGCCGGGTCCGCGGCAAGGGCGACCGGGTCAGCGGCGGCAGCTGGCTGGAGGTCGAGCTGCCCCCGCCGCCCGGGGAGCCGGCCGCGCCGGAGCCGGTCGCCGGGCTGACCGTCGTCCACGACGACGACGACGTCGTGGTGGTCGACAAGCCCGTCGGCGTCGCCGCGCACCCCAGCCCCGGCTGGGAGGGTCCCACCGTCGTCGGCGGACTCGCGGCGGCCGGCTACCGCATCGCCACCTCCGGTGCCGCCGAGCGGCAGGGCGTCGTCCACCGGCTCGACGCCGGGACGACGGGGCTGATGGTCGTGGCCAAGAGCGAGCGGGCCTACACCGCGCTCAAGGCGGCGTTCAAGCAGCGCACGGTCGAGAAGGGGTACGCCGCCCTCGTCCAGGGCCACCCCGACCCGTCGCGCGGCACCATCGACGCCCCGATCGACCGGCACCCGAAGCACGACTGGAAGTTCGCCGTCGTCCAGGGCGGGCGCCCGTCGGTGACCCACTACGAGGTCGTCGAGGCCTTCCCGGCCGCCAGCCTGGTCGACATCCGGCTGGAGACCGGCCGGACCCACCAGATCCGGGTGCACTTCGCGGCGCTGCAGCACCCCTGCGTCGGCGACGCCATGTACGGCGCCGACCCGACCCTGGCCGCCCGGCTGGGGGTCTCCCGGCAGTGGCTGCACGCCGCGCGCCTGGGCATCCCGCACCCGGGCGACGGCCGCTGGATGGAGTTCACCAGCCCCTACCCGCCCGACCTGGCCGGCGCGCTCGACATCCTGCGCGCCGAGTCCTGACGCCGGTGCGAGCGAGCGTGCGAGCTCGGCCATGAACCCGGTCGGGCTGCCCGGCTCGCTGGCCGACTGGGGTCCGGCCGCGCTGTCCGCGGTGGTCGTCGCCGGCTACCTGGTGGTCGGCGAGCCGGTCGTCGGGCACGTGCTGCACCGCCGCTTCGAGGGCCGGCTGCGCACCGAGGACGGCGCGCGCCGGTCCTTCTACGTCCGGCTGCTGGTGCTGGAGTGGGGGCTGGCGGTGCTCGCCCTGGTCGTCTGGCTGTCCGCGCCCGGCGTGGACGCCGCCGCCGTGGGCCTGCGCTGGCCGCGGTCGTGGCCGGGCCCGTTCGCCGTCGCGGCCACCGTCGCGGTCCTCGGCTTCGTCGTCGTCTCCACGCGGGCGCTGCGCTCCGGCGCGCTGACCCGGGCGGCGAGCGAGCTGCGCCGGCCGGGCGAGGGCCGGCACTCCGAGCCCGCCGTGCACGCCACCCTCGCCCTGCTGCCGCGGACGACGACCGAGCGGCGGCTGTTCACGCTGGTCGGGGTCACCGCGGGCGTCTGCGAGGAGTGGCTCTACCGCGGGTTCCTCCTCGCCGTCGTCGCCGCGGTCGGCGGTGGGCTGCCGACCCCCGTGCTGGTGGCGATCGGCGCGCTGGCGTTCGGGCTGGCGCACGCCTACCAGGGCGTTGCCGGCATCGTGACCACCGGCGTCCTGGGCGGCATCATGGCCGGGCTCTACCTCGGCACCGGGTCGCTGCTGCTCCCGGTCCTGCTGCACGCGCTGATCGACCTGCGCTTCCTGCTGGTGCCCGCCTCCGCGCTGCCGGACATCGCCCGGAGGCCGACGTGAGCGAGCGTGCGAGCTCACGCGTCGGGGCAGCACCGCGGCGGGCACCCGCCGACGAGCGCAGCGCGGAGGTCGCGTGACCGCGCGGGTGGCGACCGCCGCGGACTGGCCCCAAGTCGTCGCCCTGCACACCCGGGTCTTCGTCGAAGAGCAGGGCGTGCCCGCCGAGATCGAGCAGGACGAGCACGACGCCACCGCGGTGCACGCCGTCGCGCGGGACGCCGCCGGCCGCGTCGTGGCCACCGGGCGGCTGGTGGTCCGGGACGGCCGCGGGGTGATCGGCCGGATGGCGGTCGACGCGTCGGCCCGCGGGCGTGGCCACGGCGCCGACGTCCTCGCCGAGCTGCACCGGCAGGCGGCCGCGCTGGGGCTCCTTGAGGCGGAGCTGCACGCCCAGCTGACGGCCCGGGGCTTCTACGAGCGGGCCGGCTACACCGCCGTCGGCGGCGTCTACGAGGAGGCGGGCATCGCACACGTCACGATGCGCCGGCCGCTGTGACGGATCGGTCCGCCTGTGGCGAGACACCTTCCTGTCGGTCCCCCGCTGTAGACCTCCGTGGTGCGAGGATCGGGTCAGCCCCCGGCCCGCACCCCGGACCACAGCACCGCCGGTCTTCCCCGCCGGTCGCCCGCCGGATCCCCGACGGCCGGGCACGCACGACCCGTGAGGAGCACCGACGCCTGTGAGCACCCCGTCGTCCGACTCGTTCGTGCACCTGCACGTACACACCGAGTACTCGATGCTCGACGGCGCGGCCAAGCTGCCGGAGGTCACCAAGGCCGCCGCGGAGCAGGGGATGCCCGCCCTGGCGATGACCGACCACGGCAACGTCTTCGGCGCCTACGACTTCTACAAGCAGGCCAAGGGCGCCGGCGTGAAGCCGATCATCGGCATGGAGGGCTACTACACGCCCGGCTCGCGCTTCGACCGCGCGCCGTTCGACTTCGGCGACAACCTCATCGACGAGGACGGCGAGGGCGGCTCGTCCCGCGGTAAGGCCGCCTACACGCACATGACGCTGCTGGCGCGGACGACGGAGGGGATGCACAACCTCTTCCGCATCTCCTCGATGGCCAGCCTCGAGGGGCAGTACCGCAAGCCGCGGTTCGACCGCGACCTGCTCGAGCGCTACGGCGCGGGCCTCATCGCCACGACCGGCTGCCCGTCGGGCGAGGTCAACATGTGGCTGCGGGCCGGCAAGTACGACCGCGCCCGCCAGGCCGCCGCCGACTTCCAGGACATCTTCGGCAAGGAGAACTTCTTCGCCGAGCTGATGGACCACGGGCTCTCCATCGAGAAGAAGACCCGTCCGCAGCTGATGCAGATCGCCGGCGAGCTGGACATCCCGCTGCTGGCGACCAACGACCTGCACTACACGCACAAGGAGGACGCCGAGGCGCACGACGCCCTGCTGTGCATCCAGACCGGGTCGCGGCTCAACGAGACCAACCGCTTCAAGTTCAACGGTGACGGCTACTACCTGAAGTCCGCCGCGGAGATGCGGGCGCTGTTCCCCGGCGAGCTCGCCTCCGCCTGCGACAACACGCTGCTGGTCGCGGAGATGTGCGACGTCAGCTTCACCGAGGGCGCCGACCTGATGCCCCGGTTCCCCCTGCCGCCGGGGGAGGACGAGACCTCCTGGTTCGTCAAGGAGGTCGAGCGTGGGCTGCACAAGCGCTGGCCGAACGGCATCCCCGACCACGTGCGCAAGCAGGCCGACTACGAGGTCGGGATCATCACCCAGATGGGCTTCCCGGGGTACTTCCTCGTGGTCGCCGACTTCATCAACTGGGCCAAGGACAACGGCATCCGGGTCGGCCCGGGCCGTGGCTCGGCGGCGGGTTCGCTGGCCGCCTACGCCATGGGCATCACCGACCTCGACCCGCTGGCGCACGGGCTGATCTTCGAGCGGTTCCTCAACCCCGAGCGCGTCTCCATGCCCGACGTCGACATCGACTTCGACGACCGCCGCCGCGGCGAGGTCATCCAGTACGTCTCGCAGAAGTACGGCGAGGAGCGGGTCAGCCAGATCGTCACCTACGGCACCATCAAGGCCAAGGCCGCGATCAAGGACGCCGCCCGGGTGCTCGACCGGCCCTACTCGGTGGGTGACGAGCTGACCAAGCTCATGCCCCCGGACGTGATGGGCAAGGGCATCCCGCTGTCGGGGGTCTTCGACCCCGCCCACCCGCGCTACAAGGAGGCCGCCGAGTTCCGGGCCCGCTACGAGTCCGACCCGGGCGCGGCCGAGGTGGTCGACCAGGCCCGCAAGCTCGAGGGCCTCAAGCGCCAGTGGGGCGTGCACGCCGCCGGCGTCATCATCGGCCGGTACCCGCTGATCGACTCGATCCCGATCATGCGGCGCGAGGCCGACGGCGCGATCATCACGCAGTTCGACTACCCGACCTGCGAGACGCTCGGCCTGCTGAAGATGGACTTCCTGGGCCTGCGCAACCTCACGGTCATCGACGACGCGCTGCGCAACATCGTCGCGAACGGCAAGGAGCCGATCGACCTCGACGAGATCAGCAAGGACCTCACCGACCCGGCCACCTACGCGCTGCTGTCCCGCGGCGACACCCTCGGCGTCTTCCAGTTCGACGGCGGCCCGATGCGCTCGCTGCTGCGGCTCATGCGGCCGGACAACTTCGAGGACATCTCCGCCGTCGGCGCCCTCTACCGGCCCGGCCCGATGGGTGCGAACTCGCACACCAACTACGCGCTGCGCAAGAACGGCCAGCAGGAGATCACGCCGATCCACCCGGAGCTGGCCGAGCCGCTGGAGGACATCCTCGGCACGACCTACGGCCTCATCGTGTACCAGGAGCAGGTCATGGCGATCGCGCAGAAGGTCGCCGGGTACTCGCTCGGCAAGGCCGACCTGCTGCGCCGCGCGATGGGCAAGAAGAAGAAGTCGGTCCTCGACGCGGAGTTCGTCGGGTTCGAGGCCGGAATGAAGGAGCGCGGCTACTCCGACGCGGCGATCAAGACGCTGTGGGACATCCTCGTCCCGTTCGCCGACTACGCCTTCAACAAGGCCCACTCGGCCGCCTACGGCCTGGTCTCGTACTGGACGGCGTACCTCAAGGCCAACTACCCGGCCGAGTACATGGCCGGGCTGCTCACCAGCGTCGGCGACGACAAGGACCGCCGGCCGATCTACCTGGCCGAGTGCCGGCGGATGGGCATCAAGGTGCTCCCCCCGGACGTCAACGAGTCGTCCTGGGACTTC
Source organism: Geodermatophilus sp. SYSU D01176 (assembly GCF_054050015.1). Lineage (NCBI taxonomy): Bacteria > Bacillati > Actinomycetota > Actinomycetes > Geodermatophilales > Geodermatophilaceae > Geodermatophilus > Geodermatophilus sp. SYSU D01176. The sequence continues at coordinate 126,365 of NZ_JBJGYN010000002.1, forward strand.
ACCGCGGTCGGCACCGACATCCGCTTCGGTCTCGCGTCGGTGCGCAACGTCGGGCACAACGTCGTGGACTCGATCCGCCGGGCCCGCGAGGAGAAGGGCGCCTTCAAGGACTTCGCGGACTTCATGCGCAAGATCGACACGGTGGCCTGCAACAAGAAGGTCATCGAGTCCCTGGCCAAGGCCGGCGCCTTCGACTCCCTCGGCCACTCCCGTCAAGGCATCGTCGCCGTGCACGCCCAGGCCGTCGACTCGGCGATGGCGCTCAAGCGCAAGGAGGCCGAGGGGCAGTTCGACCTGTTCGGCAGCTTCGGCGGGGACTCCGGCGAGGACGACCCGTTCAGCGGGGCGTTGGACATCGCGATCCCCACGGCGGACTGGTCGAAGTCCGAGCGGCTGGTGTTCGAGCGGGACATGCTCGGCCTCTACGTCTCCGACCACCCGCTGCACGGCGTGGAGCACGTGCTGGCGGCCAACGCGGACACGCCGATCGCCGAGATCAACGCCGGCGGCGTCGAGGACGGCGCGAACGTCACCATCGCCGGCATCCTCACCTCGGTCGCCCCGCGCACCAACAAGCAGGGCGCCCCCTGGGCGATCGCCACCCTCGAGGACCTCGAGTCCGGCATCGAGGTGCTCTTCTTCCCGAAGACGTGGGCGGAGGTCTCGGAGAAGGTCGTCCGCGACCAGATCGTCGTGGTCAAGGGCCGGATCAGCCGGCGCGACGACCAGCCGTCGCTGTTCGGCTCCGAGGTCACCATCCCCGAGCTCACCGAGGGTGCGCGCGGCCCGGTCCTGGTGTCGATGGCGGCGGCCCGCTGCACCCCGCCGGTCGTCGAGCGCCTCCGCGAGGTGCTGGGTAGCCACCCGGGCACCACGGAGGTGCAGCTGAAGCTGGTCAACGGCAACCGGGAGACCGTGCTGCGGCTGGACCAGGGGCTGCGGGTGCGGCCCAGCACGGCGCTCATGGGTGACATCAAGGCGCTGCTGGGTCCGACGAGCGTCGCCCTCCTGTGAAGGAGGACCACCCTTCCCCCCACGCCTCGCAGGCTCGGCGTGGGCCCCTGGAGGATGGCCGTTCCAGCACGTGACCGGGCTCGCGGCGCGCCTCTGGACGGGGCCGGCGTGGGAGGGGGCCGGGGGCGGCGCGCTGATCGGCCGTCCGGCCGCCGGGGATGAGACGGCCGGTCCGGCAGGGTTCACTGGGGACGTGGAGAGCACCCCCGCACCCGTCGTGCCCGCCGGGGCGCCGCCCGTCCGCCCCGCCCGGTGGGGCGCGGGCATCCCGTGGTCGGGCCGCGACGAGCTGCGCGCCGACCTGCGGGGCTCGCTGGTGCTGGCCGGCGTGCTGCTCCTCGCCGGGGTCGCGGCCGGGCTGCTGTGGTGGGCGCTCGCGCCGCGGGCCACGTTCGAGGTCACCGCGGACGGCCCGGTCCCGGTCGGGCAGCCCCCGCCCGAGCTGCTGATCGCCGACGACGGCGTCTACACGCTCCTGCTGGGCGGGCTCGGGCTCGTCGCCGGGCTGGTCGCCTGGCGGCTGCGCCGCCGCCGCGGGGTGGCCACCGTGCTCGCCCTGGCGGTCGGGACGGTGCTGGCCTCCCTCGCCGCCTGGCAGCTCGGCGAGCTACTGGGCGCGGGTCCCTCGCCGGCCGAGCTCTCCGCCACTGGCACCCGGGTGGTCACCCCGCTGCAGCTGGGCTCCCCGGCGGCACTGGCGGTCGCACCCTTCCTCGCCGTCCTGGCCTACGTGGTGTCCACGCTGCTCACCGCCGCCGAGGACCTCGACCGGGCCGACCCCGTGCCGGCCGCCGTCCCGCCGGCCGACGCGCCGCTGCTCCGTGAGGTCGGCCCCGTCCAGGGGCCCGGGCCCCGCCCTGAGCCTGCGAGGGGAGGGTAGGACGGGGCTCCTTCCACGAGGGGTGGGGGGACGGGGTCCTCCCTACTAGACGAATAAGTCCTAACGCCCCGGAGGGCCGAAGGCCGCTGTAGAGACGGGCGGAGGGTGTTCAGGCTCGGGGTTGTGAGGACCGACCTAAACACCCTCCTGACCGCACTCTATGTCTGGATCGACGACTATCTGAGCCCTCGGCGCCGCGCCGGTCGCCCGCCGAAGCTGACCGACGCCGAGCTGCTCACCCTGGCCGTGGCCCAGGCGCTGCTGGGCGTGCGCTCCGAGGCCCGCTGGCTGCGGGCGGTGCCCGCAGCCTTGCCCGGCGCGTTCCCTTATCTGCCCGGCCAGTCCGGCTACAACAAGCGGCTGCGCGCGGCCCTGCCACTGGTGCAGCGGCTGATCAGGATGCTGGCCGCGGACACCGATCTGTGGGCCGACCCGGTCTGGCTGGTGGACTCCACCCCGGTGGAGTGCGCCCGATCCCGGCCCACGGCGCAGCGCTCGGACCTGGCCGGGTGGGCCGGCTACGGATACTGCGCCAGCCACTCCCGCTACTTCTGGGGACTGCGGCTGCACCTGATCTGCACCCCGGCCGGACTGCCGATCACCTGGGCGCTGGCCCATCCCAAGCTCGATGAGCGCCAGGTGCTCATGGCCGTCCTCGACCACGACGCCGAGCTGCTCGCCAACCGTCCCGGGTTGCTGCTCATCGCCGACAAGGGCTACGTCTCCGCCGAGCTCGACCGCTACCTGACCGACCACGGCATCGGCTTGCTACGCCCGTCCTACCGCAACCGCACGCCCCGCCCCGGACAGCGGCTGCTCGCCCCGATCCGCCAGCTCATCGAATCGGGCCATGACACGCTCAAGGGCCAATTGGACCTGGAGTTGCACGGCGGCCGCAGCCTGGCCGGGGTTACCGTGCGCGTCGCCCAGCGCCTACTCGCCCTCACCGCCGCCATCTGGCACAACCGCCAGACCGGCCAGCCGGTCACAAGATCACTGATCGCCTATGACCACTGATCCCGCTCGGACTTACTCGTCTAGTTCACGCTGCGCGGGCCGGTGAAGCGCTGCAGCGGAGCGGGCACCGCGCCCACCGTCTCCAGCAGCGTGAGCTCGCGGCGCAGCAGTCGGGACTCCGTCTGCAGCCGCCGGCGGGTGGCGGACTCGGCGAGCAGCGTCTGCCGGTCCTCGGCGGTCAGCAGCGCCGCCGAGGCCACCAGGTAGGACAGCGCCCGCGGGTCCCCGGAGACGGCGTCGAGCAGGTCGGCGGTCTCGGGCTCCTCGCCGTCGACGTCCCCGGTCAGCGTGGCCACCGCGGTGACGTAGCGGGCGAACAGCCCGCCCACCCCGCGCACCAGCACCTCCATCGAGCCGCGCGCCACCTCCGACACCAGGTCCTCGTGCCGGGGGTCGGCCGGCCACCCCCCGGGCGCGGTCAGCCCCTCGTGGTCGCCGGCAGCCTCCTCGGCGGCCTCCTCCTCGGCCAGCCACTCCACCTCGGCCTGCAGGTAGGGCGGGTCCTCGCCGACGACGAGGTCGAGCAGCCGGAAGCGGTCGCCGCCGACGGCGACGACGCGGAACCCGCCGTCGGCCTGCGGGTGCACCTTCTGCAGCAGCGCGGTGCAGCCGACGTCGTAGAGCGCCTCGGCCGGGGCGACGTGCTCCACCTCCCAGCCCTGCCGGATGGCCACGACGCCGAAGGAACGGGCCGGGCCCTCCGGCAGCTCCAGCAGGTCCCGCACCAGCCGGCGGTAGCGCGGCTCGAAGACCTGCAGCGGCAGGACCACCCCGGGGAACAGCGGCGTCCCCAGCGGGAAGAGCGGGATGACGTCCACGGCTGGCGAGCCTACGGGTGGCCCGGGTTCCCGGACCGGGCAGCTCGCCGGGCGCCGGAGCTCCGACGGCTACCCTGGGGTGTTCCGTTCCCGCCCCGGAGGTGTCCCCGTGCTCGCCCGCATCGACCTGCGTGGATCCGCCCTGCCGGGGGTGCGTGAGCTCGCCGGCCTGCTGCCCCGCGCCGCCACCGACATCGACTCGGTGCTGGCCACGGTCCGCCCGCTCTGCGAGGACGTGCGGGTCCGCGGCGCCCAGGCGGTCCGCGAGATCACCGCCCGCCTCGACGGCGTGGAGCTCGAGGACTTCGCCGTCCCCCAGGAGGCGATCGACGCCGCGCTGGCCGGCATCGACCCCGCCGTCCGCGCCGCGCTCGAGGAGGCCATCGCCCGGGTCCGGACGGTGCACGCCGACCAGCGCCGCACCGACGTCACCACCGAGGTCGTGCCCGGCGGCACGGTCACCGAGCGGTGGCTCCCGGTGCGCCGCGTCGGCCTCTACGTGCCCGGCGGGCTGGCGCCGCTGCTGTCGAGCGTGGTCATGAACGTCGTCCCGGCGCAGATCGCCGGGGTGGAGTCGATCGCGGTGGCCTCCCCGCCGCAGCGCGACCACGGCGGCCTGCCCGACCCCGGCGTCCTGGCGGCGTGCGCGCTGCTCGGCGTCAGCGAGGTCTACGCCGTCGGCGGGGCGCAGGCCATCGCCGTCTTCGGCTACGGCGCCGGCTCATGCGAGCCGGTCGACATGGTCACCGGCCCGGGCAACATCTACGTGACGGCGGCCAAGCGGCTGCTCCGCGGGCTCATCGGCATCGACTCCGAGGCCGGCCCGACCGAGGTGGCGATCCTCGCGGACGAGACCGCCGACCCGGTGCACGTCGCCGCCGACCTAATCAGCCAGGCCGAGCACGACCCGCTGGCCGGCGCGGTGCTGGTCACCGACAGCGAGGCGCTGGCCGATGCCGTCCTGGACCTGGTGCCCGGGCAGGTCGTCGCCACCAAGCACTCCGACCGGATCACCACCGCGCTGGACGGCAGCCAGTCGGGCATCGTCCTGGTGGACGACGTCGACGCGGGCCTGCGCGTGGTCGACGCCTACGCCGCCGAGCACCTGGAGATCCAGACCCGGGACGCTCGCGAGGTGGCGATGCGGGTGCGCAACGCCGGCGCGGTGTTCGTCGGCGCGTGGTCGCCGGTCTCGCTCGGCGACTACATCGCCGGCTCCAACCACGTGCTGCCCACCGGCGGCTGCGCCCGGCACTCCAGCGGCCTGTCGGTGCAGTCGTTCCTGCGCGGCATCCACCTGGTCGAGTACGACGAGCAGGCACTGGCCGACGTCGCCGGGCACGTCGACGCCCTCGCCGGCGCCGAGGACCTGCCCGCGCACGCCGCCGCCGTCCGGGCCCGGCAGAAGTCGTGACCTCTCTCGACGAGCTCCCGCTGCGGCCGGAGCTGCGCGGCCGCACGCCCTACGGCGCCCCGCAACTGCAGGTGAAGCACCGGCTCAACACCAACGAGAACCCGCACCCGCTGCCGCCGGAGCTGCTCGCCGACCTCGGCACGGCGCTCGGGCACGCGGCGCTGGAGCTCAACCGGTACCCCGACCGGGACGCGCTCGACCTGCGCCGCGACCTGGCCGCCTACCTGACCCGCACCAGCGGTCAGCCGGTCGGGCCGGCGCAGGTGTGGGCGGCCAACGGCTCCAACGAGGTGCTGCAGCAGGTGCTGCAGGCGTTCGGGGGAGCGGGGCGGACGGCGCTGGGCTTCACGCCGTCCTACTCGATGCACCCGATCATCTCGGCGGGCACCGGCACCTCCTGGGTCGACGGGCACCGCCGGGAGGACTTCACCATCGACGCCACGCAGGCGGCCGCGCAGGTGCGCGAGGCCCGCCCGGACGTCGTCTTCGTCACCAGCCCGAACAACCCCACCGGTACCGCGGTGGCGCTGGAGACGATCACGACGATCTACGACGCCACTGACGGCGTGGTCGTCGTCGACGAGGCCTACACGGAGTTCGCCCGCGCGGGCACGCCGTCGGCGCTCACCCTGCTGCCCGGCCGGCCGCGGCTGCTGGTCAGCCGCACGATGAGCAAGGCGTTCGGGATGGCGGGCCTGCGGTTGGGCTACCTGGCCGCGGACCCGGCGGTCGTCGACGCGCTGCAGCTGGTCCGGCTGCCCTACCACCTGTCGTCGCTCACCCAGGCGGCGGCGCGGACGGCGCTGGCGCACACCGACGCGCTGCTGGCCACCGTCGACGCGGTCAAGGCCCAGCGGGACCGGATCGTCGCCGCGCTGCCGGGCCTGGGCCTCACCAGCGTTCCCAGCGACGCCAACTTCGTCCTCTTCGGGCACTTCGCCGACGCCCCCGCCGTCTGGAAGGCGCTGCTCGCGCACGACGTCCTCGTGCGCGACGTCGGCCTGCCCGGCTGGCTGCGGGTCACGGCCGGGACGCCTGCGGAGACCGATGCCTTCCTCACCGCACTGGGTGAGGTCGTGCGTGAAGAGCACCTGGGAGACTCGGGTCGGTGAGCGAGCTTGCGAGCTCACGCATGAACACGGCGAGCCGGCGAACGCCGCCGACGAGCGCCAGCGAGGAGGAGAAGTGAGCCGTACCGCACGCGTCGAGCGCGAGACCAGCGAGACGAAGCTCGTCGTCGAGCTGGACCTCGACGGCACCGGCACCAGCTCGATCAGCACGGGGGTCGGGTTCTACGACCACATGCTGACCTCGCTGTCCAAGCACAGCGGCATCGACCTCACCGTGCGGGCCGACGGTGACCTGCACATCGACGCCCACCACACGGTGGAGGACGTCGCCATCGCTCTCGGCCAGGCGTTCGCCCAGGCACTGGGGGACAAGAAGGGCATCACCCGCTACGGCGACGCGACGATCCCCATGGACGAGGTGCTCGCCCAGGCGGCCGTCGACCTCTCGGGCCGGCCGTACTTCGTGCACGCCGAGCCCGAGAACATGACGCCGATGATCGGGCCGGACTACCCGACGTCGCTGACCAAGCACGTGCTCGAGTCGTTCGCGTTCAACGCGCGGATCAGCCTGCACGTGCGGGTGCTCTACGCCGGCCGCGACGCCCACCACATCGTCGAGGGTCAGTTCAAGGCGCTGGCGCGGGCGCTGCGGGCCGCGGTCGCGATCGATCCGCGGGTCACCGACGTCCCCTCCACCAAGGGCGCGCTGTAACGGCATGACCTTCGCCGTTCTGCTGCTCGTCGTCGGCGGGTTCCTGCTCGGCGGGGCGTACAGCATCTGGAAGGCCGACTCCGACACCAAGGGCCGCACCGGTCCGCAGGTGGCCTTCGCCGTCGTCCTGCTCGTCGCGGCGGTGCTGGCCACGGCGTCGGGTGTCCTCCGGCTCGTGTGAGCGCCGAGGCGCGGTCCTCGATCGCTCGACCAGCGCGTCAACCAGCTGCGCGATCAGGTTCACGCGGCTTTCCACCGCGGACCGCACCGGGAGTGGGCCACCCGCTGAAGCGCTCGGGCGCCCGCCGCAGCGTGCACGCATGCCGAGCCGCACGACCTCGAGGTCGTGCGGCTCGGTCTGCGTCGTCGGTCGGATCAGGCCGCGGCGGACGCGAGTGGTGCAGCGGCCAGGTCGCCCCACTGGCCGACCTCCCCGGCGGGGGACAGCGGGTGGTGTCGTGGCGCTCCACCGATCCGGCCTCTCGCCGGTCGGGCCGACGGGGGCACCGCGGTGCGACGTCCGCCACCGCACCTGCGGGAATCGCGTCGGGCGCCCGGCTGCTCCCACGTACCGTGGCATCCGTGAAGAAGGTCGTCGTCCTGGACTACGGCTCGGGCAACCTCCGCTCGGCCGAACGCGCACTGACCCGCGTCGGTGCCGATGTCACGGTGACCGCCGACCCGCACGCCGCCCTGGAGGCCGACGGTCTCGTCGTCCCCGGGGTCGGCGCCTTCGCCGCCTGCATGGCAGGCCTCAAGGCCGTCGACGGGCCGCGCGTCATCGGCCGCCGGCTGGCCGGCGGCCGGCCGGTGCTGGGCGTCTGCGTGGGCATGCAGGTGCTCTTCGAGCGCGGCGTCGAGCACGGTCAGGACGCCGAGGGCTGCGGTGAGTGGCCCGGTGTGGTCGAGCAGCTGCAGGCGCCGGTGCTGCCGCACATGGGCTGGAACACCGTGCAGGCGCCGGAGAAGACGGTGCTCTTCGACGGGCTCGAGGACCAGCGCTTCTACTTCGTGCACTCCTACGGGGTGCGCAACTTCCCGCTGGGCTCCGAGGGTGCGCCGTCCCCGCTGGCCGCTCCCCTGGTCACCTGGGCCGAGCACGGCGACCGGTTCGTGGCCGGGGTGGAGAACGGAGCCCTGTCGGCCACCCAGTTCCACCCGGAGAAGTCCGGGGACGCCGGCGCCCAGCTGCTCACCAACTGGCTGCAGACCCTGAGCTGACTCACTGCAGCGGGAACGGCGACTGCAGCCACCACGGCGCATCGACGACCTCGACCCGCGCCACCCACTTCACCCACCAGAAACCCCGCCGTCCGGGGGCGACCAGCCGCACCGGTGCGGCGTGTCCCGCCGACAGCGGCCGGCCCGCGGCGTGGGTGGCCAGCAGCAGCCCGCCCGCCTCGGGCAGCGGCAGCCGGCGCCGGAACCCGGTGACCGAGACGACGTCGACGCTGCCGTCGGCCGGCAGCTCCGGGCCCAGGGCGGCGAGCAGCCGGTCCAGGCGGACGCCGCGCCAGTCCTGGACGGCGTACCAGCCGCCGGTGCAGTCGAGCGCCGCGCGGGCGACGTCCCCCCGGTCGAGGTCGGCGACCGGCACCCGCACCCGCCGTCCGGCCCCGACCAGTTCGAGCACGGCGGCGGGGGAGTCCGGCACGACGTCGGAGATCCACTGGGTGACCGGCATGGCCGCCGGGTCGCCGGTGCCGCGCTCGAACGAGCCCGTGGCCCGGCGCGCGGCGCCCGGCGCGCCGGTCAGCCGCAGTAGCCCCTCGCCCACGCCCCACAGCGCCACCGCGCCGGCGCCGAGCGCACCGGCCCTCAGCAGGGCGCGCCGGCCGAGGTCGGTCGCGCGCGGCCGCTGCCGCCGTCCCCACGCGTGGACGACGAGCAGGGCACCGGTGGCCACGCCGAGGGCGACGTGGACGTGCAGCACCGGGACGCCGGCCGCCCAGGACCACGGCCCGGTTCCCCCTCCCGCGTGCAGGACGCCGGTCAGCAGCGTCAGCACGGTCGCCAGGCCCAGCGAGACGCCGCCGCCGGCGGGCCGCCGGTGCCACGCCCGCCGCACCACGACGGCCTTCCACGGGATCAGCAGCAGCAGGCCGAGACCCGCCGCACCGTGCGCCGCCACGACCAGCCGCGCCGGGGCCGGCGACCCGACGGTGAACGCCAGGACGCCGGTGCCCCCGGCCAGCAGGAGCAGCGCCAGCAGGCCCACGTTGGTGCGCCGGCCGGCACGCCGGGGCAACGTGAGGGCCACGCACCGAGTGTGCGTCAGCTGCGCAGGTACGAGGCCCCGTTGACGTCGATGATCGTCCCGGTGCTGAACCGCGCCTCCGGCGACGCCAGCCACAGCACCGCCGCGGCGACCTCCTCGGGGCGGGCCACCCGGCCGTAGGGCGACTGCGCGCGGACGGCGTCCCCGCCCGGGCCGTCGAGCACCTCGCGGGCCATCTCGGTCTGCACGAACCCCGGCGCCACGGTGCCCACCGAGATGCCGTGCGGGGCCAGCGCGATCGCCATCGACTGCCCGAAGGCGTTGAGGCCGGCCTTGGACGCCCCGTAGGCCGGGGTGTCCGGCTCGCCGCGGAAGGCGCCTCGGCTGGAGACGTTGACGACCGCACCGCCGCCCGCGGCGACCAGGTGCGGCACCGCGCGGAAGGTGGCGTTGGCCGCGCCGAGCAGGTTCACCGCCAGCGTCCGCGACCACGCCGCCTGCCACTCCTCGTAGGAGACCGACAGCGGCGGGTGGGCGGTGAACACCCCGGCGTTGTTGACCAGCACGTGCAGCCCGTCGAGCGCCGCAGCGGCCTCGTCGACCATCCGGCCCACCGCGTCGGCGTCGGCGAGGTCGGCCTGCACCAGCACGTGCCCGTCGCCGGGCAGCTCGGCGAGCACCGCCTCGGCGCGCTCCCGCGACGCGCCGCAGTGCACGGCGACGCGGTCGCCCGCGCCGGCGAAGGCGTGCGCGATGGCGCGGCCGATGCCGCGCGAACCACCGGTGACCAGGACGCCGCGGGAGTCGCTCACGCGGGCAGTCAACCAGGGGGCCGCTCACCACCGCCCGCGGTGCACGACCTCGTCGACCCCGCGCCGGCCGCGCCGCAGGGACGGCGACCGGCGGTCCTCCGTCCCCGGGTAGCCGACCGACACCACGCCGACCGGCCGGTGGGTGTCCGGGACGCCGAACGCCGCGCGGAGGGCGTCCACCCGCTCGGCCGGGACGCCGAAGAAGCAGGCGCCGAGCCCCTCGTCGACGGCGGTCAGCAGCATCAGCAGCGCGGCCATGCCGGCGTCGACGTCCCAGTAGGGGACCGGCCAGCGGGCCTCGTCGCGGTCGGTCCAGCCCTTGTCGGGCTCGGCGTACCGCTCGACGTAGGCGGCCTTCGACGACAGCGGCACGACCAGCAGCGGCGCCCGCCGCATCCGGGTCAGCCAGGCGTCCGGTGCGCCCTCGGACGCCGTCACCGACCAGAACAGCTCGCGGTCGGCGGCGTCCTCCAGCACCAGGAACGCCCAGCCCTGGGTGAAGCCGGCCGACGGCCCGCGCAGCGCGTGCTCGAGCAGCCGCTCGCGCACCTCGGGCGGCACCGGCCGGTCGGGGTCGTAGTCGCGCACCATGCGCCGCCGGCGGACGACGTCCCTGAACTCCACCCGGCCACCCTGTCACCCCGCCGGAACCCGGCTGCCCGGCCGCCGGAGCTCGCTGGCGTCCGGCCGGTGACGCCGCCCCGCACCCGCCCGGCGGCGGCGGCGAGCGCACCCAGCTGGTCGGCCGGCTGGACCTCCAGCGCGAGTGGTCGAGGAGACCGCCCGGCACGTGGGCCACCTGGACCTCCCGCGCGACCAGCTCGACGGCGCCACCGGCTGCCGCTGGCATCGGTGACGCGGGCCACCTGCAGGGGGTCCCTAGGCTGGGGTGCGTGCCGAAGCTGCAGCTGCTCCCCGCCGTCGACGTCGCCGACGGCCAGGCCGTCCGCCTCGTGCAGGGGGAGGCCGGCAGCGAGACCTCGTACGGCGACCCGCTCGAGGCCGCGCTGCAGTGGCAGCGGGACGGCGCCGAGTGGGTGCACCTGGTCGACCTCGACGCCGCCTTCGGCCGGGGCAGCAACCGCGAGCTGCTGGCCCGCGTGGTCGGCGCGCTGGACGTCGACGTCGAGCTCTCCGGCGGTATCCGGGACGACGCGTCGCTGGCCGCGGCCCTGGGCACCGGCTGCCGCCGGGTCAACCTCGGCACCGCCGCGCTCGAGTCGCCCGAGTGGTGCGCCCGCGCCATCGCCGAGCACGGCGACCGCATCGCCGTGGGCCTCGACGTCCGCGGCACCCGGCTGGCCGCACGCGGCTGGACCCGCGAGGGCGGCGAGCTCTACGAGACCCTCGGCCGCCTCGACGCCGAGGGCTGCGCCCGGTACGTCGTCACCGACATCACCAAGGACGGCACGCTGCGCGGCCCGAACCTCGACCTGCTGCGCGAGGTGTGCGCCGCGACGCCGCGCCCGGTGGTCGCCTCGGGCGGGGTCAGCTCGCTCGACGACATCCGCGCGCTGGCCGGCCTGACCCCGGTCGGCGTCGAGGGCGCCATCGTCGGCAAGGCGCTCTACGCGGGCGCGTTCACGCTGCCCGAGGCCCTGCGGGTCACCGAGGAGCTCGCATGAGCGTGGTCCGGTTCGGCTCGGAGACGCCCTGGGAGGCGGTCGTCGGCTACAGCCGCGTCGTCGTGCACGGCGACATGGCCTGGGTCAGCGGCACCACCGCGACCGTCGACGGCGCCGTCGTGCACCCCGGGGACGCCGGGGCGCAGACCCGGCAGGCGCTGGCCAACGTCGAGGAGGCCCTCGAGCGGGCCGGCTTCACCCTCGCCGACGTCGTCCGCACCCGGCTGTACGTCACCGACATCTCCCGCTGGGAGGAGGTCGGCCGCGCCCACGGCGAGGTCTTCGGCGACATCCGGCCGGCCACCTCGATGGTGCAGGTCGCCGCCCTGATCGACCCGGCCATGCTGGTGGAGGTCGAGGCCGACGCAGTGCGGAAGGTGCCGGCATGAGCCTGGCGGTGCGCGTCATCCCGTGCCTGGACGTCGACGCGGGCCGGGTGGTGAAGGGCGTCAACTTCGTCGACCTGCGCGACGCCGGCGACCCGGTGGAGATGGCCCGCGTCTACGACGCCGAGGGCGCCGACGAGCTGACCTTCCTCGACATCACCGCCAGCTCCGGCGACCGGGAGACCACCTACGACGTCGTCCGCCGCACCGCGGAGAGCGTGTTCATCCCGCTCACCGTCGGCGGCGGCGTGCGGTCGGTGACCGACGTCGACAAGCTGCTGCGGGCCGGCGCGGACAAGGTGGCGGTGAACACCGCCGCCGTCGCCCGGCCGGAGCTGATCAGCGAGATCAGCGGCCGCTTCGGCAACCAGGTTCTGGTCCTCTCCCTGGACGCCCGCCGCTGCCGGGACGGTGCTGTCACCGACTCCGGCTTCGAGATCACCACGCACGGCGGGCGACGCGGCACCGGCCGCGACGCCGTCGAGTGGGTGGTGCAGGCCGCCGAGCTCGGCGTCGGCGAGGTGCTGCTGAACTCCATGGACGCCGACGGCACCGAGGCCGGCTTCGACCTCGAGCTGATCCGCGCGGTGCGCCGCGAGGTCACCGTGCCGGTCATCGCCAGCGGCGGTGCGGGGGAGACCGCGCACTTCCCGCCGGCGGTCGAGGCCGGCGCCGACGCGGTGCTCGCCGCGACCGTCTTCCACTTCGGCAAGCTCCGCATCGGCGACGTCAAGGCCGCCCTCGGCGACGCCGGCGTCCCCGTCCGGCGGGAGACCGACCACCCGCTGCGCTGATCGATCAGCAGCGGGGCGGGACCTGCCCGAGGCGGTGCAGCGCGACGCCGAGGGCCATCACGGCGAGGACAGGCCGGTCTGTACCCATGTCCACCAGCCCACCGGGGTGTGCCCCGCCCACGGGCAGGTGATCGTCTCGACGGCCATGAGGCACCCGGCGGCGACGGCCAGCCGGGCCGCGTGCCGGCTGCCACGCCACAGCGCCGCCACCGCCAGCACGATGGTGCCCACCGCAGCGAGGTCGATCGGCAGCTGCCACAGCGGGTAGTGGAGGTCGTCGTCGGGCATCGGCTCGACGAGCGGACATGTCAGCCAGGCCACTGCGAGGGCGACCGCGAGCGTCCGTCGAGGCGTCCGGTCCGGGCGCGAGGACCCGGAACCGGGGAGGCGCCCGGTGGGGAGGCCGGAACCGGGGACGCTCCACATCGCGTCGAGGGGCGCCTCGACGGCGGCATGCACCTCCGGGCCGGGGCGGTGGGCCTCGACCGGAGAGCTGCTGGTCACCGGTGCACGGTCGGAGACGGACATGGCCGGACCGTAGCCGCGCGGGAGTCCTCGGGGACCGGCTCTCCGGCGCGCGTCGTCCGTCGGGGTGCCCGGGCTGCTAGGCCACCTCCACGCGGGCGACGTCCCTGCGGCCACTGGCCCACAGCAGCAGCTCGAGCGGCTCGCCCTCCACCACCGTCCCCGGCGTGCCGCTGCCGTAGCGCCGCTCCACCCCGGGCGCGTCGCCGCGGCGCAGCACCAGCGTGCCGGGCACCCGGCCGGCGGCGACCCGGCCGAAGACGACGGCGTTGCCCCACAGCCGGTCCTGTGCCTCCGGCGGGAGCGCCCGGGGCGTCCAGCCCGGCTGGGCCCGGCGGACGTCCTCGTGGTGGATGGCGTACTCCGCGGTGTCGACCACCTCCGCCACCCGTGGCCACGCGGCCGGCAGCCACCGCGGCGGCCCGGAGCGCACGCGGGCCACCAGGTCGGCGTAGGGGGTGCCGGCGCGCAGGCGGTCCTCCACGCGGTGGGACCAGGCGGCGAACGGGCGGCCGACCGGCGTGGCCTCCAGGGCGAAGCCGGGCATGGTGTCCGGACGGCGGTCCCGGGTGACGAGGTGCGCGGCCAGGTGCGCCGTCGTCCAGCCCGCGCAGCAGGTGGGCGCGTCCGGCCCCAGCTCCTCGAGGAGGTCGGCGAGCGCCGCGCGCTCGCGCTCGGCCAGCGGGCGGGAAGAGGAGGTCACCGGCCGGGGTTACCGACGGGGCGGGTCCCGGAAACGGAGCGCTCTCCTTAGCGCTCCTAAGTACAGTCGGGGACGCCGTCCGCACGACCACCGAGGAGAGCTGTGCCCCGCCGCCGAGACGCCGTCGTCCGGCGAGGGATGCGCCACGTCGGGCGCGCGATCGTCGAGCAGCCGGGCATGTTCACGCTGGCCTTCCTCGCCAGCAGCCTCTACGGCGCGATGACCGTCGCGAGCGCCTACGTGCTCGGCGAGGTCGTCGACCGCGTCGTCCTCCCGGCGCTGGACGACGGGGTCACCTCCACCGGCGCGCTCGCCCTGGCCGCGGCCGCGATCCTCGGCGTCGCCGTCCTGAAGATCCTCGGCATCCTCGGCCGGCGGCTGTTCGCCGGCGTCATGGGCTACCGCCTGCAGGCCGACTACCGCCGCCGGGTCACCGGCCAGTACCTGCGGCTGCCGCTGTCCTGGCACCAGCGCCACCCGACCGGTCAGCTGCTGTCCAACGCCAACTCCGACGTCGAGGCGGCCTGGTTCTTCGTCGCGCCGCTGCCCTTCGCCTGCGGCGCGGTCGTGATGATCGGCATCACCGTGGTCGCGCTGGTCGCCACCGACCCGTGGCTGGCGCTGGTCGGCCTGGTGGTCTTCCCGCTGGTGTTCGTGGTCAACGCCGTCTACTCGCAGGCGATGAGCCCGCGGATGCGCCGGGCCCAGCAGTTGCGCGCCGAGGTCAGCGAGATCGCGCACGAGAGCTTCGACGCCGCGCTGGTCGTCAAGACCCTCGGCCGGGAGGACGTCGAGACCCGCCGCTTCGCCGGACGCGCCGAGGAACTGCGCGACAGCCTGGTCGCCGTCGGCCGGGTGCGCGGGCTGTTCGACCCGCTGATGGAGGCGCTGCCCAACCTGGGCACCCTCGCCGTGCTGCTCATCGGCGCCGGCCGCGTCGCCGACGGCGCCACCGACGCCGGCGACCTGGTGTCCATCGCCTACCTGTTCACCCTGCTGGCGCTGCCCATCCGCGCCATCGGCTGGGTGCTCGCCGACCTGCCGCGCGCCCTGGCCGGGTTCGACCGGGTGACGCCGGTGCTCGACGCGACCGGCGAGACCGCGCACGGCACCGAGGTCGCGGCCGCGGGCACCGGCGGCGCGGGGCTGGGGCTGCGCGGGGTCGAGTACGGCTTCGAGGGCGCGGCCCGCCCGACGCTGTCGGACGTCACCTTCGACGTCGCCCCCGGCAGCACGGTCGCCGTCGTCGGACCGACCGGGTCGGGCAAGTCGACGCTGGCCGGGCTGCTGGTCCGCCTGGTCGACCCGGGCACCGGCGAGGTGCTGCTCGACGGGGTCGACCTGCGGTCGCTGCGCGAGGGCGAGGTCAGCGCGCAGGCCGCGTTCGTCCCGCAGGGCACCTTCCTGTTCGACGACACGGTGCGCGGCAACGTCACCCTCGGCGCGGACGTCCCCGACGAGGAGGTGTGGACGGCACTGCGGGTGGCCGCGGTCGACGACGTGGTGCGCCGGCTCCCCGACGGCCTCGACACCCGGGTCGGCGAGCGCGGCGCCACGCTGTCGGGCGGCCAGCGGCAACGGATCGCGCTGGCCCGCGCGGTGGTCCGCCGCCCCCGCCTGCTGGTGCTCGACGACGCGACCAGCGCCGTCGACCCCGCCGTCGAGGCGCGCATCCTCGACGCCCTGCGCGACGCCGAGCCGCCCGCGACCGTCGTCGTGGTCGCCTACCGGCAGGCCACCATCGCCCTGGCCGACGAGGTGGTCTGGCTCGAGGGCGGCCGGGTGCTCGCCCGCGGCAGCCACGAGCAGCTGCTGGCCGAGGTCCCCGGGTACGCGGCGCTCGTGCGCGCCTACGCGCAGACCGAGGTGGCGGCGTGACGGCGCTCGTCGAGCACCGCAACGAGGGCGCCCTCGCGACCCTCCGCCGCGGGCTGCGGATGATGCCGGAGTTCCGCCGCGGCCTGCCGGCGACCTTCGCCCTGGCGCTGGTCGCCACCGCGGGGCGGGTGGTCGTGCCGATCGCGGTCCAGCAGGTCATCGACCGCGGCCTGGCCGGCCCCGGCGGGCCGGACCTCGACCTCGTCCGGGACGTCGTCGCGGTCTGTGCCGTCGTGGTCGTGCTGACCGTCGTCGCGGTCTACCGGATGAACGTCCGGCTCTTCCGGACGACGGAGACCGCGCTGGCCGGGCTGCGCGTGCGGGCGTTCCGGCACGTGCACGACCTCTCGGTGCTGCACCAGCAGACCCAGCGCCGGGGCTCGCTGGTGTCCCGGGTGACCAGCGACGTCGACCAGCTCTCCACCTTCATGCAGTGGGGCGGCGTGCTCGGCGTGGTCAGCCTCGGGCAGCTGCTCGTGGCCACCGTCGTCATGGCGGTCTACTCCTGGCAGCTGACCCTGGTCGTGCTGCTGTGCTTCGTGCCGCTGGCGATCGCCGTCCGGTTCTTCGCCGCGCGGCTGGCGGTCGTGTACGGGGTGGTCCGGGAGCGGGTCGGGGACGTGCTGGCCGCGGTCTCGGAGGCGGTCGTCGGCGCGTCGACCGTGCGCGCGTACGGCATCCGGGAGCGCACCGCCGCCCGCCTGGACCGGGCCATCCACCGGCACTACCGGTCGCAGGTGAAGGCCCAGCAGGTCACCGCGACGGTCTTCGTCAGCGGCGAGTTCATCGCCGCCGTCGCCAACGTCGCGGTGGTCGTCGTCGGCGTCCTGCTCGGGGTGGACGGCGGCCTCACGCCCGGCACCCTGGTCGCGTTCCTCTTCCTCGTGACGCTGTTCGTCGCGCCGGTGCAGACCGCCAGCGAGGTGCTCAACGAGGCGCAGAACGCGGTCGCCGGGTTCCGCCGGGTGCTCGACGTGCTGGAGACCGAGCCCGACGTCCGCGACCCCGCCGTCGCCGATCCCGACTCGGCCCGGCAGCTGCCGCACACGCCGCTGGGCGTGCGCTTCGAGCACGTGACCTTCCGCTACGCGCCGGGGGCGCGGGCGGCGCTGGCGGACGTCGACCTGGAGATCGCCCCGCGCCGCCGCGTCGCCATCGTCGGCGAGACCGGGTCGGGCAAGACGACGTTCGCCAAGCTGGTCACCCGGCTCATGGACCCCTCCGAGGGGCGGGTGCTGCTCGCCGGGATCCCGCTGGCGCAGGTCGCGTTCGCATCGCTGCGACAGCGGGTGGTCATGGTGCCGCAGGACGGCTTCCTCTTCGACGCCACCGTTGCCGACAACGTGCGCTACGGCCGGCCGGGGCTGTCCGACGCCGACGTGCGCGCCGCCTTCGAGGAGCTGGGCCTGGGCGACTGGGTGGCTGGGCTGGCCGACGGTGTGGCCACGCGCGTGGGCCAGCGGGGGGAGTCCCTGTCGGCGGGCGAGCGGCAGCTGGTCGCCGTCGCCCGGGCCTACG
Organism: Geodermatophilus sp. SYSU D01176; assembly: GCF_054050015.1. Classification (NCBI taxonomy): domain Bacteria; kingdom Bacillati; phylum Actinomycetota; class Actinomycetes; order Geodermatophilales; family Geodermatophilaceae; genus Geodermatophilus; species Geodermatophilus sp. SYSU D01176. Next base: position 143,749 of record NZ_JBJGYN010000002.1, read on the forward strand.
TCGCCGACCCGGACCTGCTGGTGCTCGACGAGGCCACCAGCGCCGTCGACCCCGCCACCGAGCGCCGCCTCACCCATGCCCTGGACCGGCTCACCGACGGGCGGACGACGCTCACCATCGCCCACCGCCTCTCCACCGCCGAACGGGCCGACGAGGTGCTCGTCGTCGACGCCGGCCGGGTGGTGCAGCGCGGTCCGCACGCCGAGCTGGTGGACGCCGAGGGGCCTTACGCGCGGCTGCACGCCTCGTGGCGCCGGTCCTCCGCCGGGGAACCGACGCCCGCGGCCTGACCCGCCGCTGGACGCCGACCTCGCGGTGTGGCCCCCGTCCTCGCGGTGCAACACGAGGACGGCGACCGCGGGGTGAGGTCGGTGCGGGCCCCGCGGCGCCTAGCCTGCGGGTGTGGCCACCCCCCGCGACCGAGGCCGTCCGGCCGCCGACCTCCCCCCACCGGACGCGCGCATCCCGCCGCTCGCGCTGGTCGCCGGCGTCCTGGGCATCGTCGGCGCGCTGCCCACGCTCTTCCTCGCCGTCATCGCCGTGGCGCTCGGGGGGCTCTCCGCCGACGCCGGACCCGACCCCTGGACCTACCTGCTGCTCGCCGCGCCGCTGGTGCAGGTCCTCGGCGCGGCGTGGCTGCTGGCCCGCCGCAGCTGGCTGGTCCTGGTCCTGGCCGTCGTCCCGGTCGCGCTGCTGGCCGGGGCGGTCGTCTGGGCGGCCACCGGCACCGAGGACGCCGGGAACCCGGCCCTGCCGCTGCTGCTCCTGCTCGCCCCGGTGCTCGCCGCGGTGCTCGCGGCCACCCCGCGGGTGCGCCGCTGGGTCGCCGCGAGGCCGCGCCGGACCCGCTGACCGTCGTCCGGCGACCGCACAGCCGGCCGACCTACGCTGCCGGCCATGGCGTCGTCCCCCTCCCGCGGCCGGGCGGCGGCGCGGCGCTCGCCGCGGGCCGCGCCCCGGCAGCAACCCGCGTCCCCATCGCCCGGGCGCCCGGTGCTCGTGCCGTTCGCCGCCGTCTTCGCCGTCCTGGTCGCCGCCGAGTACCTGTGGCTGGCCTGGCTGCTGCGCGACCCGGAGGTGGCGACGGCCTGGTCCGCCGCCGTCCCCGCGGTGCTCGCCGGGGCGGCGTTGGCCGGCGCGGTGCTGGTGGTCCTCGGGCGGGCGCGGGCGTGGGTCCTGCTGGCCGGCGTCAGCGTCGTCCTGGTGCTCGGGCTGCTCGGCACGGCGCTGCTGTTCGGCGCGCTGGGCCTGGGATCGGTGGCCGGGCAGGCGCTGCTGCTGCTGGTCGGGCCGGTCGGCTGCCTGGCGCTCGCCGTCCGCCGCCCGGTCCGGGAGTGGACGCGCCCCGCCCGGGCGACGCGACCGCCCGAGCAGGGCCGCCGGACACAGCGCACCCGTTAGCGTTCACTCCGTGATCGACACCGACGTCGTCGTGGTGGGGGCGGGGCTGGCCGGACTGGTCGCCGCCGCGGAGCTGGCCGACGCGGGCAAGCGGGTCGTGCTGCTGGACCAGGAGCCGGAGCAGTCCCTCGGCGGGCAGGCCTGGTGGTCCTTCGGGGGGCTGTTCCTCGTCGACTCGCCCGAGCAGCGCCGGCTGCGGGTGCACGACTCGCTCGAGCTGGCCCGGCAGGACTGGCTCGGCGCCGCCGCCTTCGACCGTGCGGAGGACCACTGGCCGCGCCGGTGGGCCGAGGCCTACCTGCAGTTCGCCGCGGGCGAGAAGCGGGCGTGGCTGCGCGAGCAGGGCGTCGGGTTCTTCCCCGTCGTCGGCTGGGCCGAGCGCGGCGGCTACACCGCCACCGGCCACGGCAACTCGGTGCCCCGCTTCCACATCGTCTGGGGCACCGGGCCGGGCCTGGTCGCGCCCTTCGCCCGCCGCGTCCGGGACGCCGCCGACCGCGGCGTGCTGCAGCTGCTGTTCCGCCACCGCGTCGACGAGCTGGTGGTCAGCGGCGGCGCGGTCACCGGCGTCCGCGGCACCGTGCTCGAGCCCAGCGGCGTCGCCCGGGGGGAGGCGAGCACCCGCGACGCGGCCGGGGGGTTCGAGGTCTCGGCGCAGGCCGTCGTCGTCACCTCCGGCGGCATCGGCGGCAACCACGACCTGGTCCGGCAGAACTGGCCCGCCCGCCTCGGCCCGGCGCCGCAACGGCTGCTGTCCGGCGTCCCGGCACACGTCGACGGGCGGATGCTGCAGGCCACGGAGGCCGCCGGCGCGAACGTGGTCAACCGCGACCGGATGTGGCACTACACCGAGGGCATCGCCAACCACTCACCGGTCTGGGAGCGGCACGGCATCCGGATCCTGCCGGGGCCCTCGTCGCTGTGGCTGGACGCGACCGGCAAGCGGCTGCCCGTGCCGCTGTTCCCCGGCTTCGACACCCTCGGCACGCTGGCCCACATCGGGCAGACCGGCCACGAGCACACCTGGTTCGTCGCCACGCACAAGATCGTGGAGAAGGAGTTCGCGCTGTCGGGCTCCGAGCAGAACCCCGACCTCACCGGCAAGGACGTCACGCTCCTGCTGAACCGGGTCAGGGCCGGGGTCGCCGCGCCCGTGCAGGCCTTCCTCGACGAGGGCGAGGACTTCGTCGTCGCCCGGACGCTGCCCGAGCTGGTCGCCGGCATGAACCGCGTCACCGGCGGCACCCCCGAGCTGCGGCTGGCCGACGTCGAGCGGGAGGTCGTCGCCCGCGACCGCGAGATCGCCCACCCCTTCACCAAGGACCTGCAGGTCACCGCGATCCGCGGCGCCCGGAACTACCTCGGCGACAAGTTGATCCGCGTCGCCCCGCCGCACCGGCTCCTCGACCCCGAGGCCGGCCCGCTGGTCGCCGTCCGGCTGAACCTGATCACCCGCAAGACCCTCGGCGGTCTCGAGACCGACCTCTCCGGCCGGGTGCTGCGGCCCGGGGGTGCGGTCTTCCCCGGCCTCTACGCCGCGGGCGAGGTCGCGGGCTTCGGCGGCGGCGGGGTGCACGGCTACCGCTCGCTGGAGGGCACCTTCCTCGGCGGCTGCCTGTTCTCCGGCCGCGTGGCGGGCCGGGCGCTGGCAGCCGTCCTGTGACGGGCCCCCGCCCCGACCCCTGGTCCGACCCGGCGACCGAGACCCAGCCGGGCGCCCCCTACGCCGGCCCCCCGCCGACGACGATGCCGTACTGGGTTCCCCCGGCGGCTCTCCACGCGACCCCGTGGCCGCAGCCCTGGTCGCCGGCGCCCGCCCGCCCGCAGCGGCCGGGGCAGGTCGTCGCCGCCGCGGTGCTCGCCCTCGTGCAGGCCGCGGGCGTGGCCCTCGCGACCGCCTACGTCCAGCTGGTGGGGACGGTGTTCGCGATGGCCGCGGACCAGCCCGGCTTCCCGGCCGACGGAGCGGCCCTGGCCGCCGAGGCTGGCGCGCTCGCCGTCGTGCAGCTGGTCTCGGTCGCCGCGCTGGGAGCCGGCGGGATCCTGGCCCTCACCCGCCGCAGCCCCCTCGCCCGCTGGGTGCTGGTCGGTGCACTCGCGCTGCAGCTTGCGCTGGCCGCCTACTGGGCGGTGCGCCTGCTCACCGCCTTCGACTCGGCCACCGGCGTACTGCTGCTCCTGGTCCTCTGCTTCGCCGCCGGGCCGGCGGTCGCCCTGGGGCTCAGCTCCGGCCGGCCGGCGCGCGCCTGGTTCGGGGGCCGCCCCGACGGGGGGGCGACGCCGCACCGGTGACCCGGCCGGTCGGCAGCGGGTGGGACGATCGGGCGCATGTCCGCCGCCCCCGCCGCCGAGTCCGCCCTGGACCCCGCGGTCGCAGCACTCCTGCGCCGCGACCCCGCCGGGCTGGTCGCCGCCGTCGTCCAGCAGCACGACACCGGTGAGGTTCTCATGGTCGCCTGGATGGACGACGAGGCGCTGCGCCGCACCCTCACCACCGGCCGGGCCACCTACTGGTCGCGCAGCCGGCGCGAGTACTGGGTGAAGGGCGAGACCTCCGGGCACCGCCAGTGGGTCCGCGACGTCCGCCTGGACTGCGACGGCGACGCGCTGCTGGTGCTCGTCGACCAGGAGGGCCCGGCCTGCCACACCGGCCAGCGCTCCTGCTTCCACCGCCCGCTGGAGGTCACCCGTGCGGCTCGGTGAGACCGCCCCGTCGCGGATGGAGTTCGCGGCGCTCGACCGGGCGGGGCGTGGCCGTGTGATGGTGCCGGTCACCCGGCGGCTGCTCGCCGACGGCGAGACCGCGGTCGGCATCTACCGCAAGCTCGCCGGCAACCGGCCGGGCACCGTGCTGCTCGAGTCCGCCGAGCAGGGCAAGCAGTGGAGCCGGTACAGCTTCGTCGGCGTCCGCAGCGCCGGGGTGCTGACCGAGCGGGACGGCGCCGCGCTGTGGCTGGGGGAGGAGTTGCCCGGCCTCACCGACGACCTGCCCGGGGACCCGCTGGCCGCCGTCCGCACGCTGGCCCGCCGGCTGCGCTCGCCGCGCCGCCCCGACCTGCCCCGGCTCACCGGCGGGCTGGTCGGCTACCTCGGCTACGACGTCGTCCGGCGGCTGGAGCGGCTGCCGGTCACCAGCACCGACGACCTCGGCATGCCCGAGCTGGCGCTCATGCTGGTCACCGACCTCGCCGTCCTCGACCACCACGACGGCACCGTGCTGCTGATCGCCAACGCGCTCTCCGCGGACTACGACGACGCGGTCACCCGGCTCGACGCGATGGCCGCCGACCTGGCCAAGGCCGCGCCGCCCGGGGTGGCCACCTTCGCCACGGCCACGCCCCCGACGGTGCAGAGCAACATGGCGCCGGGGGTCTTCGCGGACGGCGTGGAGCGGGTCCGCGAGCACATCCGCGCCGGCGACGCCTTCCAGGTGGTGCTCTCCCAGCGCTTCGAGGTGCCCACCGAGGTCGAGGCGCTGGACCTGTACCGGGTGCTGCGGGCGACCAACCCCTCCCCGTACATGTACCTGCTGCGCTTCGCCGGGCGGGAGTCGCCGTTCGACGTCGTCGGCTCCTCCCCGGAGGCGCTGGTCACGGTGACCGGCAGCTCGGCCGTCGTCCACCCGCCGGCCGGCACCCGCCCGCGCGGCGCGACCCCCGAGGAGGACGTGCGGCTGGCCGAGGGCCTGCTCGCCGACCCCAAGGAGCGCGCCGAGCACGTGATGCTGGTCGACCTGGCCCGCAACGACCTGGGCCGGGTCTGCGTGCCGGGGTCGGTCGAGGTGCCCGACTTCATGCGGGTCGAGCACTACAGCCACGTGATGCACCTGGTGTCGACCGTCGCCGGGGAGGTCGCGCCCGCCTACGACGCCCTGGACGTATTCGACGCGACCTTCCCCGCGGGCACCGTCTCCGGGGCGCCCAAGCCGCGCGCGATGGAGATCATCGAGTCGCTGGAGCCCACCCGGCGGGCGCTCTACGCCGGCACCGTCGGCTACGTCGACGCCAGCGGCGACCTCGACATGGCGATCGCCATCCGGACGGCGGTGCTGCACCAGGGCCGCGCCTACGTGCAGGCCGGCGCGGGCATCGTCGCCGACAGCGACCCGGCGACCGAGGAGGCCGAGACCCGGCACAAGGCGCGGGCGGTGCTGTCGGCGATCGCGACGGCGGAGGGGATGCGGGAGCTGCCGTGACGGCGACGGCCCGCCACGAGATGGCCGCGGCCGTCGTCGGGACGGCCGCGGCCGGGGCGCTGGCGCTGTCCACCGGCGGGCAGGCCTGGGTCACCGCGACCGTCGTACGCCCCGAGCCCCTGCCGCCGGTCACCGAGCAGCTGACCGGCTCGGAGCTCGCGCCGCTCGTCCCGGCCGGGGGCCTGCTGCTGCTGGCGGCCGCGGTCGCGCTGGTCGCCGTCCGGGGTGCCGGGCGCGTGCTGGTCGGGCTGCTGGCCGCCGTCGCCGGGGGAGTGCTCGGCTGGTCGGGGCTGCGCGGGCTGGTTCCCGACCCGGACGCCGCGGCGGCCGGGCTCGTCGGCAGCGGGACGCCGGGCAGCACGCTCACGACCGCGGTGTCCGCCGCCTGGCCGGTGCTCGCCCTCGTCGCCGGGCTGCTGGCCGTGGCGGCGGGGCTGCTCACCGTGCTGCGCGGACGCACCTGGCCGGGCATGGGACGCCGCTACGAGCGCCCCGCCGCCACGGCCGTCACCCCCGTCCGCCCGCGCACGGACGAGGACCGCGCACTGGACGCCTGGCGGGCGCTCGACCGCGGGGAGGACCCCACCGAGGACCCGACCGAACCGCGATGACTACCCGGGACCCCCGGGTCCACACCCGCGGCCTGGGAGTGCCCCCGCCCCCGCGGGGAACCGGTGCGTCCGCCGCCTCTAGAGTGGGTCCACGGATCGGGTCCCGGCCGGGGCCGCGCCCGGTGGTCGGTCTGCATGGCCCGGTGGGCGGATGACGAGCAGCAGCGGGGAGGACTCGTGTCCGTGCTCGACGAGATCGTCGCCGGCGTCCGGGAGGACCTGGCGGCACGCGAGGCGGTCACGCCGCTGGCGAAGGTCAAGGCCGCGGCACGGGACGCCCGCCCACCCCTCGACGCCCTGGCCGCGCTGCGCGCCCCCGGCGTCGGCGTGATCGCCGAGGTGAAGCGGCAGAGCCCCTCCAAGGGCGCGCTCGCCGCCATCCCCGACCCCGCGGTGCTCGCCCGCCAGTACGCCGACGGCGGCGCCCGGGTGATCAGCGTGCTCACCGAGCGGCGGCGCTTCGGCGGCGGGCAGGCCGACCTCGCCGCCGTCCGGGCCGCCGTCGACGTCCCGGTGCTGTGCAAGGACTTCGTGGTGACCAGCTACCAGGTGCACGAGGCGCGCGCCCACGGGGCGGACGTCGTCCTGCTGATCGTCGCCGCGCTCGAGCAGAACGCCCTGGTCGGCCTGCTGGAGCGGGTGGAGTCGCTGGGCATGACGGCGCTGGTCGAGGTGCACACCGAGGCCGAGGCCGACCGCGCGCTGTCCGCCGGCGCCGCCGTGATCGGGGTCAACGCCCGCGACCTGACCACGTTGCAGGTCGACCGCTCCACCTTCGAGCGGATCGCCCCCGGGCTGCCGTCGGGGGTGGTCAAGGTCGCCGAGTCCGGTGTCCGCGGCCCGCACGACCTCATCTCCTACGCGGCCGCCGGCGCCGACGCCGTCCTCGTCGGCGAGGGCCTGGTCACCGCCGGCGACGCCCGCCAGGCGGTCGCCGACCTGGTCACGGCCGGCGCGCACCCGGCCACCCCGCACACCCCCCGCTGAAGAAGGACCCTCCCGCCCCCCACCGCTCGCACGCTCGCGGTGGGCCCCTGCAGGAGGGCCGACCCGCAGGAGCAGGCGCCGCAGTTCCGAGGTCCGGCGCGCTGACCCCCTCCACCACCTGCACCTGCGAACGCGGGACACTGGGGCCATGACCACGAGCGCCGTCTCCCCGCCGGAAGCGCGAGTCGAGCCGGCGCACCCGAGCTGGCCCGACGCCACCGGCCACTTCGGGGTCTTCGGTGGCCGGTTCGTGCCCGAGGCCCTGATCGCCGCCCTCGACGAGCTGACCGGGGCCTACCGCGCGATGCGCGTCGACCCGGCCTTCATCGAGGAGTTCGCCGCGCTGCAGCGCGACTACACCGGCCGGCCCAGCCCGATCACCGAGGTACCGCGGTTCGCCGAGCACGCCGGCGGAGCGCGCGTCTGGCTCAAGCGCGAGGACCTCAACCACACCGGCTCGCACAAGATCAACAACGTGCTGGGCCAGGCGCTCCTGACCAAGCGGATCGGCAAGCAGCGGGTCATCGCCGAGACCGGGGCCGGGCAGCACGGTGTCGCGACCGCGACCGCGGCGGCGCTCATGGGGCTGTCCTGCACGATCTACATGGGCGAGGAGGACACCCGCCGCCAGGCGCTCAACGTGGCCCGGATGCGGCTGCTCGGCGCCGAGGTCGTCCCGGTCACCACCGGCTCGCGCACCCTCAAGGACGCGATCAACGAGGCCTTCCGCGACTGGGTCACCAACGTCGAGACGACCAACTACGTCTTCGGCACCGTGGCCGGCCCGCACCCGTTCCCGGAGATGGTCCGCGACTTCCAGCGGGTCATCGGCGACGAGGCGCGCGCCCAGGTGCTCGAGCGGCTCGGCCGGCTGCCCGACGCCGTCCTGGCCTGCGTCGGCGGCGGTTCCAACGCGATCGGCATCTTCACCGCCTTCGTGCCCGACGACGGCGTCCGGCTGATCGGCCTGGAGGCCGGCGGGGACGGCGTGGAGACCGGCCGGCACGCGGCCACCATCACCGGCGGGACGCCGGGGGTGCTGCACGGCGCCCGCTCCTACCTGCTGCAGGACGAGAACGGCCAGACGGTCGAGTCGCACTCGATCAGCGCCGGGCTGGACTACCCGGGCGTGGGCCCCGAGCACTCCCACCTGCACGACATCGGCCGGGCGGAGTACCGGGCGGTCACCGACGCCGAGGCCATGGAGGCCTTCGCGCTGCTGTGCCGCACCGAGGGCATCATCCCGGCGATCGAGTCGGCGCACGCCCTCGCTGGCGCGATGAAGCTGGGCGCGGAGCTGGGCCCGGACGCGCTGCTGCTGGTGAACCTCTCGGGCCGCGGCGACAAGGACGTCGAGACGGCGTCGCGCTGGTTCGGCCTCGGCGACCGCGACCACGTCGAGCCGGGCGCCGGCATGGACACCGACCAGCAGCCCACCGAGGGTGCGGTCACCTCCGGCGACGCGGTCGCCGGGCAGGACGCGGGGGAGTCCGCGTGAGCAGCCGGCTGGCGGAGGCCATCGGGAGGGCGAAGGCCGAGGGGCGCGCGGCGCTGGTCGCCTACCTCCCGGTCGGCTATCCGGACGTCGACGCCTCGATCGCGGCCATGGTCGCGGCGGTCGAGGGCGGGGCCGACGCCGGTGGGGTGGGTGGGGCCGACATCGTCGAGGTCGGCGTCCCCTACAGCGACCCGGGCATGGACGGCCCGGTCATCCAGCAGGCCGTCGACCCGGCCGTGCGCGCGGGCGTCGGCATGCGGGACGTGCTGCGCGCCGTCGAGGCGGTCGCCGCCACCGGCGCGGTCCCGGTGGTGATGAGCTACTGGAACCCGGTCGAGCGCTACGGCGTCGACCGGTTCGCCGCCGACCTGGCCGCCGCCGGGGGAGCGGGGGCCATCACCCCCGACCTCGTCCCCGACGAGGCCGCGGCGTGGTTGGCCGCCTCCGCGGCGCACGACCTCGACCGGGTGTTCCTGGTCGCGCCGTCGTCCACCGACGCCCGCCTGGCCGCGACCACCGCGGCCTGCCGCGGGTTCGTCTACGCCGCCTCCACCATGGGCGTCACCGGCACGCGGGCCACCGTCGGCGACGCCGCCGAGAAGCTGGTCGCGCGCACCCGCGCGGTCACCGACCTGCCGGTGTGCGTGGGCCTGGGCGTCTCGAACGGGGACCAGGCCGCCGAGGTCGCCGGCTTCGCCGACGGCGTCATCGTCGGGTCGGCCTACGTGCGCGAGCTGCTCGAGGGCCGGGGGGCCGACGGCGTGCGCCGCCTCTCGGAGGACCTCGCCGCGGGCGTCCGCCGTCCGGTGGCCGTTCGGTGACCGAGCTCGCGAGGTCACGAGTGGACACAGCAGCGCCGCGCACGCGTCCGACGAGCGCCAGCGAGGAGGAGGCGTGAGCGTCCTCGCCGTCATCCCCAGCCCCACCCAGGCGGTCTGGGAGCTGGGCCCGCTGCCCATCCGCGCCTACGCGCTGTGCATCATCGCCGGCATCGTCGCCGCGGTCGTCCTCACCGAGCGCCGCTGGGTGGCCCGGGGCGGAGCGCCGGGCGACGTCCTCGACATCGCCGTGTGGGCCGTGCCGTTCGGGATCATCGGCGGCCGGCTGTACCACGTCGTCAGCAGCCCGCGCCCCTACTTCGGTGAGGGCGGCGACCCGTGGCGGGCCTTCGCCATCTGGGAGGGCGGCCTCGGCATCTGGGGGGCCATCGCCCTGGGTGCGGTCGGCGCCTGGATCGCCTGCCGGCGCCGCGGCATCCCGCTGCCGGCGTTCGGGGACGCCCTGGCCCCCGGGCTGCTCGTGGCCCAGGCCATCGGCCGGGTGGGCAACTGGTTCAACAACGAGCTCTACGGCCGGGCCACCGACCTGCCCTGGGCGCTGCGGATCTACGAGTGGACCGGCACCCGCGCGGTGGTCGGGCCCGACGGCCAGCCGCTCGTGCTCGGCACCTTCCACCCGACCTTCCTCTACGAGCTGCTGTGGAACCTGGCCGCGGCGCTCGTGGTGATCTGGGCCGACCGCCGCTTCCGGCTCAGCCACGGGCGGGCCTTCGCGCTCTACGTCGCCCTCTACTGCGCCGGCCGGCTGTGGATCGAGCTGCTGCGCACCGACCCCGCCGAGACCATCGCCGGCATCCGGCTCAACGTCTACACCGCCGTCGTCGTCGGGCTGCTCGCGGTCGCCTACCTGGTCTGGCAGCGCGGCCGGCCGCGTGAGGTGATCACCCGCGGACGTGACGCTGGCGACACCGGGACCGTCGCCGCACGCCCCGCGGACGCCGCCCCTGCCGCCGCGGAGCGCCGCGACGGCGAAGAGGCTGGTGGGGACGGGCCCCGGCGACACCCCGAGCCCTGAGGGCGACGCGCCGCGGGCGCGGATTCGGCCGTACGAGATCGGTGTTACGGCTGTGTACCCTTCTGCCAGGACCCCACAGTGATCCTGGCGGGGTCGCACGCGTCGGAACCGGGCCAGCGCCGCCCCGCGGACGACAGCGCCGGGGCACCACCCCCGGCACTCGCCCAGCCGGGTCTGCCCGACGGTCTCCCGACCGCGTGCCGGCCGGCCACCCGCAGTGCTCCGCTCCTCTGCCCACTGACCACCGGCCGGGCCCCCCGCCCCCCGCCCGCTCCCGTCACCGCCGACGGGGATGCAGGCGGCGTGCCGACGACGGGAGTGACATGTCCGACTCCACCGCCCCCGCCGCTGTCCCTTCCGACGCCCGCGGGACGGCCGTCCCGTTCTCCGCGGTGCCCCCGGCGTCCGGCCTGTACGACCCGGCCAACGACAAGGACGCCTGCGGCGTCGCCTTCGTGGCCGACGTGCAGGGTCGCGCCAGCCGGAGGATCGTGGCCGCGGGCCTCACGGCGCTGCACAACCTCGACCACCGCGGCGCGGCCGGCTCGGAGCCGAACTCCGGCGACGGCGCCGGCATCCTCACCCAGGTCCCCGACGCGCTGCTGCGCGCCGAGGTCGACTTCGACCTGCCCCCGGTGGGCGAGTACGCCGTCGGCATCGCCTTCCTGCCCGTGGACGTGACCGAGCGGGCCGCGCGCCTCGCGGACGTCGACCGCCTCGCCGCCGAGGAGGGCCTGACCGTCCTCGGCTGGCGCGAGCTGCCGGTCGACCCGGACGGCGCCGACGTGGGCCCCACCGCCCGCGCGGTCATGCCGCACTTCGCCCAGGTGTTCGTCGCCGAGACCATCGGTGCCCGGGCCGACGGGAGCGCCTTCGGCGGCGGGGTCGCCGTCCACGGCGTCACCCGGCTGGAGCGGCGCGCCTTCGTGCTGCGCAAGCGCGCCGAGCGGGCCGCGACCGAGGCCGGCAGCTCCCTGTACATCGCCTCGCTGTCGAGCCGCACCATCACCTACAAGGGCATGCTGACCACCGACCAGCTGCCCGCCTTCTTCCCCGACCTGCGCGACGAGCGCTACGCGTCGGCGATCGCGCTGGTGCACAGCCGGTTCTCGACCAACACCTTCCCGAGCTGGCCGCTGGCCCACCCGTTCCGGGTGATCGCGCACAACGGCGAGATCAACACCATCAAGGGCAACCGGAACCGGATGCGCGCCCGCGAGGCCAAGCTCGACACCGAGCTGTTCGACGGCCCGGCCGGTCCCGCCTCCGAGCTGGGCCTGGAGCGCATCTTCCCGGTCACCGCCAGCGACTTCAGCGACTCGGCGACCTTCGACGAGGTGCTCGAGCTGCTGCACCTGTCCGGCCGCTCGCTGCCGCACGCGGTGCTCATGATGATCCCGGAGGCGTGGGAGAACCACGACGAGATGGACCCGGCCCGCCGGGCCTTCTACCGGTTCCACGCCTCGATCATGGAGCCGTGGGACGGGCCGGCCGCGGTCGCCTTCACCGACGGCACGCTGATCGGCGCCGTCCTCGACCGCAACGGGCTGCGCCCGGGCCGCTGGTGGCACACCCGGGACGACCTGGTCGTCCTGGCCAGCGAGGTCGGCGTCCTCGACATCCCCGACGCCGACGTCGTCGCCAAGGGCCGGCTGCAGCCGGGCCGGATGTTCCTGGTCGACACCGCCGCCGGGAAGATCGTCTCCGACGAGGAGGTCAAGGGGGCGCTCGCCGGGGAGCGCCCCTACGAGGACTGGCTGCACGCGGGCCTCGTGCACCTCCCGCAGCTGCCCGAGCGCCGCCGCGCCCGGCCCAGCCACGAGTCCGTCGTCCGCCGGCAGCAGCTGTTCGGCTACACGGAGGAGGACCTGCGGGTCCTGCTCACCCCGATGGCGTCCTCGGGCGCCGAGCCGATCGGCTCCATGGGCACCGACACCCCGGTCGCCGCGCTCTCGGACCGGTCCCGGCTGCTCTACGACTACTTCGGGCAGCTGTTCGCCCAGGTCACCAACCCGCCGCTGGACGCCATCCGCGAGGAGCTGGTGACCAGCCTGGGCCGCACCTTCGGCCCCGAGCAGAACCTGCTGCGGGCCACCCCGGCGTCCTGCCGGCAGCTGTTCCTGCCCTACCCGGTCATCGACAACGACGAGCTGGCCAAGATCCTGCACATCGACGACGACGGCGACCTGCCCGGCTACGCCGCCGTCCGGATCACCGGCCACTTCGACGTCCACGGCGGCGGGACGGCGCTGGCGCAGGCCGTCGAGCAGCTGCGCACCAAGGTGAGCAAGGCCATCTCCGCCGGCGCGCGGATCATCGTGCTCTCCGACCGGGACTGCGACGAGAACCGCGCGCCGATCCCGTCGCTGCTGATGACCGCGGCCGTCCACCACCACCTCGTGCGGCAGAAGACCCGCATGGAGGTCGGCCTGGTCGTCGAGTCCGGCGACTGTCGCGAGGTGCACCACGTCGCGCTGCTGCTCGGCTACGGCGCCGCCGCGGTCAACCCGTACCTGGCCTTCGAGTCGATCGAGGACCTCATCCGCGACGGCGTCCTGACCGGCATCCAGCCGGCGCAGGCCAACCGCAACGTGGTCAAGGCGCTGGGCAAGGGCGTCCTGAAGGTCATGAGCAAGATGGGCATCAGCACCGTCGGCTCGTACACGATGGCGCAGATCTTCGAGGCCGTCGGCCTCTCCCAGGAGCTCGTCGACGAGTACTTCACCGGCACCTCCTGCCCGCTGGGCGGCGTCGGCATCGACGTCCTGGCCGAGGAGGTGGCGATGCGCCACCGCCGCGCCTACCCGGAGAACCCGACCGAGCGCGCGCACCGGCGGCTGGAGACCGGCGGTGAGTACCAGTGGCGCCGCGAGGGCGAGGTGCACCTGTTCAACCCCGAGACGGTGTTCCTGCTGCAGCACGCCACCCGGTCGCGGCAGTTCGAGGTGTTCCAGCGGTACACGCAGACCGTCGACCAGCTGTCGGAGGAGGCCGCCACCCTGCGCGGCCTGTTCACCCTGCGCACCGGCGTCCGCCCGCCCGTGCCGATCGACGAGGTCGAGCCGGCGAGCGAGATCGTCAAGCGCTTCCAGACCGGCGCGATGAGCTACGGCTCCATCTCGCAGGAGGCGCACGAGACCCTGGCGATCGCCATGAACCGGCTGGGCGGCAAGTCCAACACCGGCGAGGGCGGCGAGGACCCCGACCGGTTCCAGCCCGACCCGAACGGCGACCTGCGCCGCTCGGCGATCAAGCAGGTGGCCAGCGGCCGGTTCGGCGTCACCAGCGAGTACCTGGTCAACTCCGACGACATCCAGATCAAGATGGCGCAGGGCGCCAAGCCCGGCGAGGGCGGCCAGCTGCCCGGCGCCAAGGTCTACCCGTGGGTGGCCCGCACCCGGCACTCCACGCCGGGCGTCGGCCTGATCAGCCCGCCGCCGCACCACGACATCTACTCGATCGAGGACCTCAAGCAGCTGATCCACGACCTGAAGAACGCCAACGACGAGGCGCGGGTCCACGTCAAGCTGGTCAGCGAGGTCGGGGTCGGGACGGTCGCGGCCGGCGTGAGCAAGGCGCACGCCGACGTCGTCCTCATCTCCGGGCACGACGGCGGGACCGGTGCGGCGCCGCTGACGTCGCTCAAGCACGCCGGCTCGCCGTGGGAGCTGGGCCTGGCCGAGACGCAGCAGACGCTGCTGGCCAACGGCCTGCGCGACCGCATCGTGGTGCAGGCCGACGGGCAGATGAAGACCGGCCGCGACGTGATCATCGCCGCGCTGCTGGGCGCCGAGGAGTACGGCTTCGCCACCGCGCCGCTGGTCGTCTCCGGCTGCGTGATGATGCGCGTCTGCCACCTCGACACCTGCCCGGTCGGCGTCGCGACGCAGAACCCCGAGCTGCGCAAGCGGTTCACCGGGCGGCCGGAGTTCGTGGTCACGTTCTTCGAGTTCCTCGCCGAGCAGGTGCGCCAGTACCTCGCCGAGCTGGGCTTCCGCTCGCTGGACGAGGCGATCGGGCACGCCGAGCTGCTCGACACCCGCAAGGCGGTCGACCACTGGAAGGCCGCCGGGCTGGACCTGTCCAGGATGCTGGCCGTGCCGGAGCTGCCCGAGGGCGCCGCCCGGCACCAGGTGCGCGAGCAGGACCACGGCCTGGACGTCGCCCTGGACCAGACGCTGATCCAGCTGTGCGAGGGCGCGCTGCTCGACGCGCGGCCGGTGAGCCTCGAGCTGCCGGTGCGCAACGTCAACCGCACCGTCGGCACGATGCTGGGCTCGATGGTCACCCGGCGCTTCGGCGGCGAGGGTCTGCCCGAGGGCACGATCGACCTGACCTTCACCGGGTCGGCCGGCCAGTCCTTCGGCGCCTTCGTGCCGCGGGGCATCACCATGCGGCTGTTCGGCGACGCCAACGACTACGTCGGCAAGGGCCTGTCCGGCGGGCGCATCGTCGTCCGCCCGGCGCGCGAGGCGACCTTCGCCGCCGAGGACAACGTCATCGCCGGCAACGTCATCGGCTACGGCGCCACCGCCGGCGAGGTCTTCCTGCGCGGCCGGGTCGGCGAGCGGTTCTGCGTGCGCAACTCCGGTGCGCTGGCCGTCGTCGAGGGCGTCGGCGACCACGCGCTGGAGTACATGACCGGCGGCGCCGCGGTGATCCTCGGCCCCACCGGCCGCAACATCGCGGCCGGCATGTCCGGCGGCATCGGCTACGTCCTCGACCTGCCCCGGCACCGGGTCAACACCGAGATGGTGGACGTCGAGCCGCTGGACGGGGAGTCCGCGCAGTGGCTGCGCGACGTGCTGGTCCGCTACGCCGCGGACACCGCGTCGCCGGTGGCCGCCGCGCTGCTGGCCGACTGGGGCCGCTGGTCCGAGCGGTTCAGCGTGATCATGCCGCGCGACTACCGCCGCGCGCTCGAGGCCCGGCGCGCCGCGGAGGCGGCCGGTACGGATGTCGACAGGGCAGTGATGGAGGCCGCACGTGGCTGACTCGACCGGTTTCCTGAAGCACGAGCGGGCGCTGCCGCCGCGGCGCCCCGTCGACGTGCGGATCCTGGACTGGAAGGACGTCTACCTCTCCCGGCAGAACGGGGAGGACGCCGTCTTCCCGGTCGCCGCGGTGCGCCAGCAGGCCGCCCGCTGCATGGACTGCGGCATCCCGTTCTGCCACCACGGCTGCCCGCTGGGCAACCTGATCCCGGAGTGGAACGACCTCGCCCGCCGCGACGACTGGACCGAGGCGATCGAGCGGCTGCACGCGACCAACAACTTCCCGGAGTTCACCGGGAAGCTGTGCCCGGCGCCGTGCGAGGGCTCCTGCGTGCTGAACCTGGAGGAGTCGCCGGTCACGATCAAGCAGATCGAGTGGGAGATCATCGACCAGGCGTTCCAGCGCGACCTGGTCCGGCCGGTGCCCCCGCAGAAGCACACCGGCAAGAAGGTCGCCGTCATCGGCTCCGGCCCGGCCGGGCTGGCCGCCGCGCAGCAGCTCACCCGCGCCGGGCACGACGTCACCGTGTTCGAGCGCGCCGACCGGGTCGGCGGGCTGCTCCGCTACGGCATCCCCGAGTTCAAGATGGAGAAGGCCGTCCTCGACCGGCGGCTGGGCCAGATGCGGGCCGAGGGCACTCGGTTCGTCACCGGTGTCGAGGTCGGCAGCGGCCGGGACGGCGACCTGACCGTCGAGCAGCTCCGGGGCGAGTACGACGCCGTCGTCCTGGCCGGTGGCGCCACCCTCGGCCGCGACCTCCCCGCGCCCGGCCGGGAGCTGCGGGGCATCCACCTGGCGATGGAGTACCTGCCCTTCGGCAACCGGCAGGCCCTCGGCGAGCTCGACGAGCCGCCGATCAACGCCCACGGCAAGCACGTCGTGATCATCGGTGGCGGTGACACCGGCGCGGACTGCCTCGGCACCGCCCACCGGCAGGGCGCCCTCTCGGTGACCCAGCTGGAGATCATGCCGGCGCCGCCGGAGCGCCGGGCCGACACCAACCCGTGGCCGACCTACCCGATGGTCATGCGGGTCTCCAGCGCCCACGAGGAGGGCGGGGAGCGGCTCTACAGCGTCAACACCGAGCGCTTCGTCGGTGACGACCACGGCACCGTGCGCGCGCTGCTCATCCACGACGTGGAGCGGGTCGACGGCCGGTTCCAGAAGGTCGAGGGCACCGAGCGGGAACTCCCGGCCGACCTGGTCTTCCTGGCCATGGGCTTCACCGGCGCTCAGCGCACCGGCCTGGTCGAGGGGCTGGGCGTGGACCTCGACCAGCGCGGCAACGTCGCCCGGGACGGTGAGTTCATGTCCACCGTCCCCGGCGTCTTCGTCGCCGGTGACATGGGCCGCGGGCAGTCGCTCATCGTGTGGGCCATCGCCGAGGGCCGGGCCGCCGCCGCCGCCGCCGACGCCTGGCTGACCGGCTCGACGATGCTGCCGCGTCCGGTGACCCCCACCGCGGTCGCGCTCCGGTAAGGCCCCGTCCCGAGGCTCCGGCCCCGTCCCCAGCTTGCGCGGGGTGGGGAGGACGGGGTCCTCCCGCCGTCCCGATCGGGCGGAGCCCTGCGGTCGAGTCCTCCTCGGGGGCCCCTCCGGGCCCCCGCTCGTCGGACGGGGGCCGGGTCCTGCATCCGCGGGGCCCGGCCCTCGTCGCGGTGGACGAGGATCACGGGGGACCCTCCCCGCGCCCGGTTGGCCGCCCCACTAGCGTCTTGTGCATGTCCCGTCGCGCGAAGATCGTCTGCACGCTCGGTCCGGCGACCGGCTCCCTGGAGCAGGTCACCGCCCTCGTCGAGTCGGGGATGGACGTCGCCCGGCTGAACTTCAGCCACGGCGCGCACGCCGACCACCAGCGGGCCTACCACATGGTCCGCGAGGCCTCCGACCGCACCGGTCACGCCGTGGCCGTCCTCGCCGACCTCCAGGGGCCGAAGATCCGTCTCGGCACCTTCGCCGACGGCCCGGTCCACTGGGAGACCGGCAGCCGGGTCTGCATCACCGTCGACGACGTCGAGGGCACCCCCGAGCGGGTCTCCACCACCTACAAGGGCCTGGCCGCCGACGCCAAGGTCGGCGACCGGCTGCTGGTGGACGACGGCAAGCTGGCGCTGTCGGTCGTCGGGATCGAGGGCCCGGACGTGTGGTGCCTGGTCGTCGAGGGCGGCGAGGTGTCGAACAACAAGGGCCTGTCGCTGCCCGGCGTCGCGGTGAGCGTGCCGGCGATGTCGGACAAGGACGAGGAGGACCTCCGATTCGCCCTGCACATGGGGGTCGACTTCATCGCGCTGTCCTTCGTGCGCTCGCCGCGCGACGTGGAGCTGGTGCGCGACATCATGCGCCAGGAGGACGTCTCCGTCCCGGTCATCGCCAAGCTGGAGAAGCCGGAGGCGGTGGCGAACCTCGAGGAGATCGTCGAGGCGTTCGACGGCATCATGGTCGCCCGCGGCGACCTGGGCGTGGAGCTGGCGCTGGAGCAGGTGCCGCTGGTGCAGAAGCGGGCCATCCAGGCCGCCCGCGAGCGCAACAAGCCGGTCATCGTGGCCACCCAGATGCTCGAGTCGATGATCACCAACTCCCGGCCCACCCGCGCCGAGGCCTCCGACGTCGCCAACGCCGTCCTCGACGGGGCCGACGCCGTGATGCTCTCGGGGGAGACCTCCGTGGGCGCGCACCCGATCGGTGCCGTGCGCACCATGGAACGGATCATCGACGCGGTCGAGAGCGACACCGCGTGGGCCCCCGAGCTGGTCCGGCGGTCGCGCTCGCGGTCCGGCGCCATCGTGCGGGCCGCCCGGGACATCGCCGAGTCCCTCGACGTCAGGGCCCTCGCCACGTTCACCCAGACCGGTGACAGCGCCCGCCGGCTGGCCGCGCTGCACCCGCGGATGCCGCTGCTGGCCTTCACCATCGACGGGCGCGTGCGCAGCCAGCTGGCGCTGTCCTGGGGGGTGGAGACGTTCCTCGTCCCCGAGGTGCAGCACACCGACGACATGGTCAGGCAGGTCGACTTCTCGCTGCTGTCCATCGGCCGGCTCCGGGAGGGCGACCGGGTGGTGGTCGTGGCCGGCAGCCCGCCCAACACCCCCGGCTCCACCAACCTCATCCGTGTGCACGAGGTCGGAACGGACTCGTGACCGAGCTCGCGAGGTCACGCGAAGGCACGGCACGCCCCGGCGCGGGCGTGACGGGCGCCGGCGAGGAGAGCCCGTGACGCACGTGCGCGACGGGAGCCAGGCCGCGGCGCTGATGGCGGTCCTGGGCCTGGAGGAGCGGGACACCGACCTCTTCGTCGGCCAGACGCCGCGGACGCCGCTGCAGCGCATCTTCGGCGGGCAGGTCGCCGGGCAGGCGCTGATGGCCGCGTCGCGCACGCTGCCGGGGGAGCGCGGCGTGCACTCGCTGCACTCGTACTTCCTGCGGCCCGGCGATCCGCACGAGGAGATCCGCTACGCCGTCGAGCGGATCCGGGACGGGCGCACCTTCAGCACCCGCCGGGTGATCGCCTGGCAGCGGCGCCGCGGTGAGGACGTCGCGATCTTCGCCCTCACCGCCGACGCCTCGGTGCCGGAGACCCCGGTCGTCGAGCACGCGTTGCCGATGCCCGAGGTGCCCGGGCCGGAGACCCTGCCGAGCCTGCCCGAGGTGGTCGCCCCCTACGGCGAGCGGGCCGCGGCCGCGCTGGTCATCAGCGAGGCGGTGGAGCAGCGGCTGCTGGAGGACCCCTTCGACCGGACGCCGAAGACGCCGCCGGACACCCGTACCTGCGTGTGGATGCGGGTCGCCGGCCGGCTGCCCGAGGACGCCAGCGTTCACCGCTCGGCGCTGACCTTCGTCAGCGACCTGACGCTGCTCTCGGCCGGGCTGGCCCGGATCGGCGGCGGCTGGGGCGGGCAGTACGTCGGTGCCAGCCTGGACCACGCGGTGTGGTTCCACGCGCCGGTGCGGGCCGACGAGTGGTTCCTCTACGAGACCGACAGCCCCGCGGCCTCCGGCGGCCGGGCGCTGTGCTTCGGCCAGGTGTGGGCGGCCGACGGCACCCACGTGGCCACGGTCGCCCAGCAGGGCCTCATCCGGTCGCTCAAGGGCTGATTCAGGAGCCGGTGCCCCTGGCGTCGGCCTGCGCGTCGGCCGGGACGACGCCGTCGGCCTCCGGGCGGGCGGCGTCCCCCTCGGGCGCCGGGGTGGGTGCCGACGGCGGCAGGTCCTCCTGGGCGCGGGCCTGAGCCGCCGTCTCGTCCTGCGCGGCCGGCGTCTCGACCGGGGCCGGCGCAGCCTCCGCTCGTGCCGCCTCCTCGCGGGCCCGCTCGGCGGCGGCGCGGCGCTCGGCCTCCTCGCGGGCGCGCTCGGCGGCGGACTCGGCGAAGTCGGCGGCCAGCCAGTCGTGGCCCTCGCACAGCAGTGCCCACGCCCGCTCGACGTGCGCGCGCGTCGTCGTCGGCGCGCCGATCGCCACCCGCAGCACCACCTGGCCGCGGACGGTGGTGTGGGTCAGGAAGACCTCGCCGCCGTCGTTGAGCCGCTCCAGCAGCGTCATGGTGGCGACGTCGGCGTCCACGCCCTCGGGCCAGCGCGGGGCCAGGCACACCAGCGACAGCGGGTGCGGGGCGACGACGTCGAAGCGGTCATCGGCGTCGGCCCATCCGGCCAGCTCCTGCGCCAGCGCGACGCCGGACCGGATGTGCGCCCGCAGGCCATCGGCTCCGTACCAGCGCAGCACGAACCACAGCTTCAGCGCCCGGAAGCGGCGGCCGAGCTCGATCTGCCAGTCGCGGTAGTCGACGACCGCGCCGGCGTCGGTGGCCGCGTTGCGCAGGTACTCCGGCAGGATCGCCAGCGCCCCGGTCAGCGCGGCCCGGTCGGCCACCCAGAACAGCGTCGCGTCGAAGCCGGTGAGCAGCCACTTGTGCGCGTCGGTGGTGTAGCTGTCGGCCCACTCGACCCCGGCCTGCAGCTCCCGGAGCTCGGGGACGACGGCGCTCACGCCCGCGTAGGCGGCGTCCACGTGCAGCCAGACGCCGGCGTCGCGGCAGATAGGGCCCAGCTCGGCGAGCCGGTCGACGGCCGTCGTCGACGTCGTCCCGACCGTGGCGCAGACCAGCACCGGCCGGTACCCGCGGGCGACGTCCCGTTCCAGGCGCGCCTTGAGCGACTGTGGACGCATCGCCAGGTCGCCGTCCACCTCGACGATGCGGACGGCGTCACTGCCCAGGCCCGCGATCCGCACGGCCTTCTCCATCGAGGAGTGCGTCTCCGCGGAGACGTAGACGGTGTACTCCTCCGGCCGGACGCCCTGGCGCACCGTCCCGCCGCCGCTGGCCCGGTGCAGCGCCGCCAGGAGCGCGATGAGGTTGCCGCCGGAGCTGGAGTCCTGCACCACACCGCCGCCGGGCCCGGTCGAGCGGAAGGCCTCCGGCAGGCCGAGCAGGTCGGCGAACCAGTCGAGGACGTGCTGCTCGAGCTCGGTGGCGGCCGGGCTGGTCACCCAGGACATGCCCTGCACGCCGAGGCCGGACGACACCAGGTCCCCGAGCACGGAGGGCCCCGAGGTGTTGGCGGGGAAGTAGCCGAGGAAGCCGGGGTGCTGCCAGTGGGTCAGGCCGGGGACGACGACCCGGTCGAGGTCGGCCAGCACGGCGTCGAACGGCTCGCCCTGCTCGGGGGCGGCGTCCGGCAGCGCGGCGCGCACGTCGCCGGGGACGACGGGGGAGCGGACGGGGAGGGAGCCGATCCGCGTCCAGTAGTCGGCGATCCAGTCGACGACCTGGTGGCCGTGCCGACGGAACTGCTCCGGGGTCATGTGCGGGGCGGACGGCGTCGGCTCGGGCTGGCTCACGGTGCCACCGTAAACGCCGGGTCGGCCTGTCCTGCCGAGGCGAGCAGGGCGGGGGTCCGGGGTTCGATCCGGGCCGGGGACGGCGGGTGGCCGGGGTGGGCCCGTCGCGGGGGCCCGGTGGCCCCCTCCAGGGCACCGCCCCGAGCGTGCGAGGGGTGGGGAGGAGGGGTCCTTTCACCGACCGGGACACGGGCAGCGGCTCAGCGGTGCCGGGGACGTCACGTGGTGGCGGGGCGGTCCGGAGGACCGCGATGTCGTGGTGCCCCCGGTGCGACTCGAACGCACACTGCGCGGGTTTTGAATCCGCTCCCTCTGCCGATTGGGGTACGGGGGCGTACCGGCCCGCTGGGGCGGCCGGTGAGGCGGGGAACAGCCTAACGGGCCGTCGCGGACCGCCCGGCATCGATAGGCTGCCGCGCGTGAGCAGCGAGCCGATCCGGGTCCTCATCGCCGAAGACGAGGCGCTCATCCGCCTCGACCTCAAGGAGATGCTCGAGGAGGAGGGGTACACCGTCGTCGCCGAGGTCGGGGACGGACAGCAGGCCGTCGACCGGGCCACCGAGCTGCGGCCGGACCTCGTCATCCTCGACATCCAGATGCCGGTGCTCGACGGGCTCTCCGCCGCCGAGCAGATCGCCTCGGCCCGCATCGCCCCGGTCATCGTGCTGACCGCCTTCAGCCAGCGCGAGCTGGTCGAGCGGGCCCGCGACGCCGGCGCGATGGCCTACCTGGTCAAGCCGTTCTCCAAGAACGACCTGGTGCCGGCCATCGAGGTGGCCCGCGGCCGCTTCGCCGAGATGACCGCTCTCGACGGCGAGGTCCGCACGCTCGAGGAGCGCCTGGAGACCCGCAAGGTGGTCGAGCAGGCCAAGGGCAAGCTGATGGCCGACGAGGGCATGACCGAGGCCGAGGCCTTCCGGTTCATCCAGCGGACGGCCATGAACGAACGGACGTCGATGAAGGCGCTCGCACAGCGCATCCTGCAGCCGCAGGCCGCGGCGGACCCCGCGCCGGGGAGCTGACACCGCCGGTGTGACGCTCGTGGCGCGCCGAACACACTCTGTGACGAGCTGGGAGCGAGCAGGTCACGACCTGATCACGGTCCGGGCGACCCCGGCTCCACCCCCGGATCCGGCAGCTACCTTCCCCCCACTGACCGGTCGCCCGCCTGGGCGAGCCGGGTGCACGCCTACACCACAGTGGGAGTTGTTTGATGCGCACAGGGATCCTCGCGCGCACTGCCGCCGTCTCGGCCGCGGCGCTGCTCGTCCTCACCGCGTGCGGCGGCGGGGACGACGACGGCGGCGGTGAGAACGGGGCCGGCGGCGGCGGCGGTGGCGAGCGGCTGGTCAACGTCTACGGGACCGACGGCAACATGGGCAACGCGCTGGCCAATGCCTTCTCCGATCAGCCGGGGGCACTGGACGGCATGAAGGGCACCACCCCGCTGACCGAGCTGTCGTCGGACTTCACCAGCCGGCTGGACCAGATCGACCCCAACCTCGAGGACTACAACTACGCGGGCGAGACCTACGACGCCATCGTCATCACCGCGCTGGCCGCGCAGGCCGCCGGCACGAACGACGCCAACGTCTTCAAGGCGTTCGTCAACGGGATGACGTTCGGCGGCGAGAAGTGCACCGACTTCGCCGCCTGCCTGGAGATCATCAACAACGGCGGCAACGTCGACTACGACGGCATCTCCGGACCGCTGGCCTTCAGCGATCCGGGTGAGCCGGCCCGGGCGAGCTTCGGCATCATGGAGTTCGACGACCAGGGCGTCCTCACTCCGACGAGCTTCGTCTTCGCCGGGGACGAGGAGAACGCCTCCTCCGACGAGGGCCCGGCCTATGCAGCGGCCGGCACCACCGGCGAGCAACTGGTCATCGGCACGCTGCTGCCGCTCACCGGCAACCTGGCCTTCCTCGGCCCGCCCGAGGTGGCCGGCGCCCGACTGGCGGTCCAGGACATCAACGCCGCTGGCGGTGTCCTCGGTCAGGACGTCCGCCTGGCCGAGGGTGACTCCGGTGACGCGTCGACCGACACCGCCACCCAGACGGTCGACCGGCTGCTCCAGGAGGGCGTCAGCGCCATCATCGGTGCGGCCTCCTCGGGCGTCAGCCTCACGGTCATCGACCGGATCACCGGCGCCGGTGTCCTCCAGTTCTCGCCGGCGAACACCTCCGACCAGTTCACCGACTACAACGACAACGGGCTGTACTTCCGCACCGCGCCCCCGGACACGCTGCAGGCGCGGGCGCTGTCGGACCTGATCATCAACGACGGCAACAACACCGTCGGGATCATGGCGCTCAACGACCCGTACGGCACCGGGCTCATGGAGAACACCCGGCAGAACCTGGTCGCGGCGGGTCTCCCCGAGGACAGCATCCAGACGCTGACCTACGACCCGCAGGCCGCCAACTACGACGCCGAGATCCAGCAGATGGCCGACTTCAACCCCGACGCCATCGTGGTCATCGGCTTCGAGGAGTCAGCCCGCATCATCGAGGGGCTCAACTCGCAGGGCATCGGCCCGCAGCGCTGATGTAGCCCCGTCCCACGGGCAGCGGCCCGGCACCCCTCGCGGGTGCCGGGCCGTCGTCGTCCGCGGGGTCAGCGCTGCAGGTGCTGGCCCTCGGGCGCCCAGTCGGCGGGCCGGCCGCGGTGGTTGGAGAACTCCACCGACCAGCGCCACCAGCTGCGATCAGGGGCGTGCTCCCAGGCCGTCAGGACGCCGACCTCACCGCCGGGCAGCAGCACCGGCAGCCCGTGCAGCTCGGGTCCGGGCCAGACCTCGGTGCGGCGCACCCCGCCACCGTCGAGCTCGAGCAGCGTGATGGGGGAGTAGGCGCCGTCGCGGTCCGCGTCGCCCCGCAGCACCACCGTGTCGTCGTCGGCCACCACCGTCAGCTCCAGCTGCGCGGGTGCGGCGTGCACCAGCACGCGGGAGAAGCCGCTCGCCGTCGTGCAGCGGGCGAACTCCAGCCCGTTCATCCCGCCGTCGCGGGACCGCAGTTCCCAGGTCCAGTTCACGCCGTCTGCCTACCCAGCACGACGGCGCCGGCCCCACAGGGGACCGGCGCCATCGGGGTGACGTGCGGGAACGGCCGCCCTTCAGGGACCCGCGCCGAGCGTGCGAGGTGTGGGGGAAGGGTGGTCCTCTCTAGTGCGCCTTGGCCAGCGTCCCCAGGTAGAGCTCGATGACCTTGGGGTCGTGCATCAGGGCCTCACCGGTGTCGGTGTAGGCGTTGCGGCCCTGGTCGAGGACGTAGCCCCGGTCGCAGATCTGCAGGCACCGGCGGGCGTTCTGCTCCACCATGATGATCGAGACGCCGGTCGCGTTGATCCGCCGGCAGCGGATGAAGACCTCGTCCTGGTAGGCGGGGGAGAGACCGGCCGACGGCTCGTCGAGCAGCAGGACGGACGGCTCCATCATGAGCGCCCGGCCCATGGCCACCATCTGCCGCTCGCCGCCCGACAGCGACCCGGCCTTGATCCTGCGGCGTTCCCCGAGCAGCGGGAACAGGTCGGCCACGTAGTCGAAGCGCTCGCGGAAGACCTTCGGCCGCAGGTAGGCGCCCATCTGCATGTTCTCCTCGATGGTGAGGGAGGGGAACACGTTGTTGTTCTGCGGCACGTAGCCGACGCCGAGGGAGACCAGCCGGTGGGCCGGGGCGGAGGTGATGTCCTCCCCGCGCAGCGTCACCGTGCCCGAGCGCACCGGGATGAGCCCGAACAGCGTCTTGAGCAGCGTGGACTTGCCGGCTCCGTTCGGGCCGATGATGCCGACCAGCTCGCCGTCCTGCAGGTAGAAGTCGCAGCCGTTGAGGATGTTGACACCCGGCACGTATCCGGCGATCAGCTCGTCGGCCCGCACCAGGGCGCCGTCGGCCAGCCGCACGTGCTCTTCCCGGGTGGCGGCCAGCTCGGCCCGGGACAGCTCCCCGGCGATCGCCCGCTCGTCGGGGGTGCCGCCCTCGGAGTGCCCGACCTGGAACATCGGGTCCTCCATGGCCGGGTCGTCCATGGTGCTCATCGGTCCTCCTCGCGTCGGGTGTCGGAGCCGATGACGTCGCCTTCGGCGTTCTCCTCGCGGGCGATCTCCGCCTGGGCCTCGGCGAGGACGCGGTCCTCCTCCTCGACCGTGAGCGGGGCATCGTGGTGCGCGCCGAGGTAGGCGTCGACGACCGCCTGGTTCTGGCTGATCGACTCCGGCGGACCTTCCGCGATGACCTTGCCCGCGGCCATGACCACGACCCAGTCGCTGATGTCCCGGACGACGTCCATGTCGTGCTCGACGAAGATCACCGTCATGCCCTCCTCACGGAGGTCCTTGACGTGGCCGAGGAGGCTCTGCGTCAGCGCGGGGTTCACCCCGGCCATCGGCTCGTCGAGCATGACGACCTTCGGGTCGCTCATGAGCGCGCGGGCCATCTCGAGCAGCTTGCGCTGGCCGCCCGAGAGCGTGCCTGCGAAGTCGTCCTTCTTCCGGTCCAGCTTGAACCGGGTGAGCAGCTCCATCGCCTTCTCGGTGTTGGCCCGCTCCTGACCGCGCCAGATGCCCGGCACCAGGGCGCGCAGGAAGCTCTCGCCCTTCTGCCCCTGTGCGCCGAGCAGCATGTTCTGCAGCACGGTGAGCCGGGACAGCGCCTTGGTGAGCTGGAAGGTGCGGACGACGCCCAGCCGGGCCACCTGGTGCGGCGCCAGCTTGCCCAGCGGGCGGCCGTCGAAGGACCACGAGCCGGTGTTGGGCTGGTCGAAGCCGGTCAGCAGGTTGAACAGCGTGGTCTTGCCGGCGCCGTTGGGCCCGATCAGCCCCGTGATGCCGCCGCGCTGCACCTCCAGGTGGTCCACCGACACCGCGGTGAGGCCGCCGAACGTGCGGGTGACTCCGTCGACGACGATGGCCGGGTCGGGCTTGGCCACCCCGACCTCCCACGGGAGGTCCTTGAGCGCCGCCTGGGCCACCCGGCGGGGCGCGTCACCCGTCCGCCAGGCCTGCTCCGGGCCGGAGGCGCCCCGGGCCGCGCCGGAGGAGGCCGTCGCGCCGGAGGCGGTCGCGCCGTGCGAGGCCGACTGGCCGGGAGTCGGGTCAGCGGGCATCGAGCATCACCTCTCGTCGGTCACCGAAGATGCCCTGTGGTCGGAAGACCAGCAGCAGCATGAGTCCGAGCCCGATGAGCACGAACCGGATCTGAGCCACGTCGGTCGCCGAGAGCAGGTCCTCGGGGATCACCCCGTTGTCGATCAGCGTACGCAGGCCGGTGTCGGCGAACTGGATGATGAAGAACATCAGCATCGAGCCGACGACCGGGCCGAGGACGCGGGCCGCGCCGCCGAGGATGAGGGCGGCGTAGGCCAGGAACGTGTTGGCGTTCTGGTACTGGTCGGGGTTGGCCGACGCGGTGCCGAGCGCGTAGACCATGCCGCCGAGGGCGCCGAGCACACCGCCGAGGACGAGGGCCTGCATCTTGTAGACGTAGACGTTCTTGCCGAGCGCGCGCACGGCGTCCTCGTCCTCGCGGATGGACTTCACCACCCGGCCCCACGGGCTGCGCACCAGCAGCCAGATCAGCACGCAGGACAGCGCGACGAGGAGCCAGCCGACCGTCGTCACCCACAGCTCCGCGCCGCTCCACCGGGTGCCGAGGATCGGGTAGCGGCGCGAGGTGTCCCACGGCGCCAGCGCCACGAAGTCGGCGTTGAAGCCGGACAGACCGCGGGTGCCGTTGGTGACCGGGGTGGCCGACACCGAGCGAAACAGCAGCCGCAGTCCCTCGGCCGCCGCGATGGTGGCGATGGCCAGGTAGTCGGCGCGCAGCCGCAGGGTCGGCAGACCCAGCAGCAGCGCGAGGACGACGGCCGCGAGGATGCCGACGGCCACGCCCACCCAGAAGTTCAGTCCCCACTGGCTCACCGAGATGGCGATGCCGTAACCGCCGAGCATCGCGAACGCGATCTGCCCGAAGTTCAGCAGCCCGGTGTAGCCGAACTGCACGTTGATCCCGATGGCGAGCAGCGCCAGGAAGATGGCCTGGAAGCCCAGGCCGGCCTTGAGCGCGACGGCCAGCGCGTCGATCAGCTCACCCATCGTTCAGCCCACCCTCACCCGGCTGCCGAGGATGCCCTGCGGCCGCACGATCAGGATGACGATCAGCAGGAGCAGTCCGCCGACGTACTTGACGTCGTTCGGGATGACCAGCGTCGACATCTGCACGAAGACACCCACCACGATGCTGCCCACCAGGGCGCCGTAGGCGGTGCCGAGACCGCCGAGGGTGACCCCGGCGAACATGAGCAGCAGAAGGCGGAAGCCCATGTCCCACTGCACCTCGTCGGACAGGCCCAGCAGGACGCCGCCGAGGGCCGCGAGCGCGCCGCCCATCATCCAGACGACCAGGATCACCCGGTTGACGTTGATGCCCGAGGACGCCGCGAGGTCGCGGTTGTCGGCGACCGCCCGCATCGCCTTGCCGATCTTGGTGCGCTGCAGCATGACCGCCACGAGCAGCAGGACGACCAGCGCGATGACGATCGAGGACAGGTCGGCGTTGGTCATGGTGAACGCGCCGTAGTTCACCGCCCGCTGACCGCGGTAGTCGGCGTAGGCCTCCGAGCCGCCGCCGAAGATGATCTGGTACAGGTAGCGCAGCAGCAGCGACAGGCCGATCGAGATGACCAGCGCCGCGACCAGGCCCGTGCCGCGCCGGCGCAGTGGCCGCCAGAGGGCCAGCTCGTTGAGCGCCCCGACGCCCGCGCCGATGACCATGGCGATCAGGGCGGCCGGGATGAGCGGCACGCCGCCCTCCACGTTGATGAACCACGCGGCGATCGCGCCGATGGTCACCAGCTCCCCGTGCGCGAAGTTGGTCAGCCCTGTGGTGCCGAAGATCAGCGAGAGGCCGACCGCCGCCATGGCGATGAGCAGGCCGAACCGCAGGCCCTCGACCAGCAGCTGGATCCAGCGGACCGTGCCGCCGCCGGCCTCCCGGCTGCCGTCGCTGAGCGCGATGATGACGCCCTGGTTGCGACCCGCGTCGACGGCGACCGTGCGGCTGTCCTCGCCGGTGAGCACCACGCCCTCGGGCAGGTCCTCGGCGTCGATGGTGACCGTGTACTGGCCCGGACCGGGCAGCGGGACGGCCCACTGGCCGTTCTCGTCGGTCTCCACGGTGTCCACCTCGCCGCCGTCGGCGGTGGTGACGACGACCTCGACGCCCTCGATGGGCCCGCTGAGGTTGGTCCGCAGGGTGCCCGACACCTGCTCGGTGGCCGCGGGCTCCTCGGTCTGCGCGGACGCCGTACCGGGAGCCAGCGTCAGGGCGAGGCCGCCGAGGAGGGTCAGCAGGAGCAGGCGGAGCAGCATCCGGCCACCGGACGTCCGGGATCCCGGTGCGGACCGGCGCCCCGTGGGGGCGGGTCCCCCGGGTGCACCGCGTCCCGGCACCCGGCCTGGTGCGTGCGTCACTCGACCTCCCTGGCTGTGTGCATGACGGGGGACGGTAACCCAGCGGTGTTGCGGTTCGACGTCCCCGCGGCCCAGCTGTTACCTGTCCGCGACACGCCGCACCCGTCACGTCCGTCCCACGGGCGGCGCGCCGTCGTGATC
Source organism: Geodermatophilus sp. SYSU D01176 (assembly GCF_054050015.1). Lineage (NCBI taxonomy): Bacteria > Bacillati > Actinomycetota > Actinomycetes > Geodermatophilales > Geodermatophilaceae > Geodermatophilus > Geodermatophilus sp. SYSU D01176. The sequence goes on from NZ_JBJGYN010000002.1 coordinate 172,738, forward strand.
ACGGGGGCCGGCGGGTGCAGGCTCCGGCCACCGTCCAGGGAGGCCCCCGTGTCAGTTCCCGGTTCCCGGTCCCGCGTCACGACGCGCGCCGCGCGTCCCGCCGACCTGCCCGCCGTGCTCACCCTGGTGCGCCAGCACCGCGCCGAGGCCCACGCCGAGGGGGTGCTGACCGGTCAGACCCCCGGGGCGGCGGCCGCGGCCGGCTTCCGCCGGCTGCTCGCCGACCCGGCGCACCAGGTGGTGCTCGCGGTGCTGCCCGGCCCGAACGCGCCGGACGGCGGCGAGCGCGGCGGCGAACTCGCCGTCGGGCTGGCTGTCCTGGGGGTCGACCCGCTGTCGGTGGTCCTCGGCGTCCCCCAGGTCACGGTCGACAATCTCGTCGTCCACCGCGACCACCGCCGGTGCGGCGCCGGTGCGGCGCTGCTCGCCGCCGCCGTGGTGTACGCGTCGCAGGTCGGCGCCGCGCACGTCGTCGGGGCCGTCGGCGGGCACGAGGCCGAGCGGCAGCGGTTCTTCGCGCGGATGGGCTTCGCGCCGCTGACCACCCGGCGGATCGTGCCGCGGGAGACGCTCGCGCGGACGCTCGCGGCCTGGCAGCGCGGCGGTGTCACCGTTCCGGTGCCGCGCCGTGCGCCGGTGCGCCGTCGTCCGCCGGCCCGCCTGGTGTCGCTGCCGGACGTCGCCGAGGGTCGGGCCTAAGCAGCCAGCAGCATGCAGGTGAGCCGGGCGGTGGCGGTCACGCGGCCCTGCTCGTCGGTGACCTCGATGGTGAAGGTGGCCAGCGTCCGACCGCGGCGGACCGGCGTCGCGACGGCGGTGACGACCCCCTCGGTGGCCGCCCGCAGGTAGCTGACGTTGAGCTCAACCCCGACCGCCTGTCGGCCGGGACCGGCCCCGAGCGCCGCGGCCCAGGAGCCGACCGTCTCGACCAGCGAGCAGGTGGCCCCGCCGTGCAGCAGCCCGAACGGCTGCTGGTTGCCCTCGACCGGCATCGTCGCGACCACGTGGTCGGGGTCGAAGTCGGTGAGGCGGATACCGAGCTTGTCGTCCAGCGGGCTCGTCTGCCCGGCGTCGAGCCAGTCGGGGCGGTCGGCGGTCACCCCCGCACCGTAGCCAGCGCTCCCGCGACGGACTCGCTGCAGGTCGAGGGACCCCCTGCCCCCCACCGTGGGAGGACCCCGTCCTCCTCACCCCTCGCAGGCTCGGGCGAGCCTCCGGACAGGGCCGGCGGCGGGACCCGGCAGGGGGCCGTGGGGCAGCGGGGCCCTCCTGGGCTCGTCGGCCAGGCGTCGTCGGTGGGCGCACCTAGGATCGGCGGCGATGTCCGCTCCGGTTTCCGCCCCCGCGTCCAGCCCCGCCGCCCCCGCCGCTGAGCGGACGCGTCCGCGGCTGCTGCTCCTCGACGGCCACTCCCTGGCCTACCGCGCCTTCTTCGCCCTGCCCGTCGAGAACTTCTCCACGACGACCGGGCAGCCGACGAACGCCGTCTACGGCTTCACCTCGATGCTGATCAACGTGCTGCGGGACGAGCAGCCCACCCACGTGGCGGTCGCCTTCGACGTCGGGCGCAAGACGTTCCGCAGCGAGATCTACGCCGAGTACAAGGCCAACCGCAGCGAGAGCCCGACCGACTTCCGCGGCCAGGTCAGCCTGATCCAGGAGGTGCTGGCCGCACTGCACATCCCGGTCATCACCGCCGAGGGCTACGAGGCCGACGACGTCATCGCCACCCTGACCGTGAAAGCCGTCGAGCAGGGCATGGACGTGCTCATCTGCACCGGCGACCGCGACGCCCTGCAACTGGTCAACGAGCACGTCACCGTGCTCTACCCCCGCAAGGGCGTCTCCGACCTCACCCGGTTCACCCCGGAGGAGGTCGAGGCCAAGTACAACCTGACGCCGGCGCAGTACCCCGACTTCGCGGCGCTGCGTGGCGACCCCAGCGACAACCTGCCGAGCATCCCGAGCGTGGGGGAGAAGACCGCGGCCAAGTGGGTCCGCGAGTACGGGTCGCTCGACGCCCTGGTCGACCGGGTCGACACGGTCAAGGGCAAGGTCGGCGAGAAGCTGCGCGAGCACCTGTCCTCCGTGCTGCAGAACCGGCGGCTGACCGAGCTGGACCGGGCCGTGCCGTTGGAGGTGGGGCCGGCCGACCTCGCCGTCCGCCCGTGGGACCGCAACGAGGTGCACACCCTCTTCGACAACCTGCAGTTCCGGGTCCTGCGGGACCGGCTGTTCGCCACGCTGACCAGCGCCGAGCCGGAGGCCGAGGGCGGCTTCGACGTCACCGAGGACGAGGTGCCCGCAGGCGGTCTGGGCGCCTGGCTGGAGCAGCACGCGCGGACCAGCCGCACCGGGCTGATCTTCCGGGGCACCTGGGGCCGGGGCACCGGCGAGCTGACCGGCCTCGCGCTGGCCGCCGCCGACGACCACGCCACCTTCGTCGACCTGGGCCCCGGCCTGGACGCCGCCGACGAGCAGGCGCTGGCCGCCTGGCTCGCCGACCCGGCAGCCGAGAAGGTCGTGCACGAGGTCAAGGGCCCGCTGCTGGCCGTCTGGGCGCGCGGCTGGGACCTCGCCGGCGTGGTCAGCGACACCGCGCTGGCCGCCTACCTCGCCCTGCCGGGGCAGCGGTCGTTCGACCTGGGCGACCTCGCCGTCCGCTATCTGCGCCGAGAGCTCAAGGACTCCGCCGCCGAGGAGGCCCAGCTGACGCTCGACGGGCTGGGCCCGTCGGAGCAGGACCTCGCCCGCGAGGCCGCGCACGCCGACGTCCTCAAGGCCGTCGCCGTCAACGACCTCTCCGACGCGCTGGAGTCCGTGCTGGGTCAGCGCGGTGGGGACCACCTGCTCGGCCAGATCGAGCTGCCGCTGACCTTCGTGCTCGCCCACATGGAGGAGCGCGGCATCGCCGCGGACCTGGAGTTCCTGCAGGAGCTGCAGCGCGAGTTCGCCGAGGGCGTCGCCGCGGCAGCCGCCGAGTGCTACGCGGTGATCGGCCGCGAGGTGAACCTGGGCTCGCCCAAGCAGCTGCAGGCGGTCCTGTTCGAGGAGCTCGGCCTGCCGAAGACCAAGAAGATCAAGTCCGGCTACACGACCGACGCCGAGGCGCTGACCTCCCTGCTCGCGCAGACCGGTCACCCGTTCCTCGAGCACCTGCTCCGCCACCGGGACGTCACCCGGCTGCGCACCGTCATCGACGGCCTCATCCCGATGGTCGACGACGTGGGGCGCATCCACACGACGTTCCAGCAGACGATCGCCGCCACCGGCCGGCTCTCCTCGACCGACCCGAACCTGCAGAACATCCCGATCCGCACCGCGGAGGGCCGGCGGATCCGGCAGGCGTTCGTCGTCGGCTCCGGCTACGAGTCGCTGATGACGGCGGACTACAGCCAGATCGAGATGCGGATCATGGCGCACCTGTCCGGCGACGAGGGGCTCATCGAGGCCTTCACCTCGGGGGAGGACCTGCACTCCTTCGTCGCCTCGCGGGCGTTCAACATCCCGATCGAGGACGTCGACCCCGAGATGCGCCGCCGGATCAAGGCGATGAGCTACGGCCTGGCGTACGGGCTGTCCGCCTATGGGCTCGCCTCGCAGCTGCGCATCTCCACCGAGGAGGCGCGCGAGCAGATGCAGGCCTACTTCGAGCGGTTCGGCGGCATCCGGGAGTACCTCGACGGCGTCGTCGACGACGCCCGGCAGACCGGCTACACCGAGACGACGCTGGGCCGCCGGCGGTACCTGCCCGACCTGACCAGTGACAACGGCCAGCGTCGGCAGATGGCCGAGCGGATGGCGCTCAACGCCCCCATCCAGGGCTCGGCGGCCGACGTCATCAAGGTGGCCATGCTGCGGGTGGAGCAGGCGATCGCGACCCAGGGCCTGCGCTCGCGGATGCTGCTGCAGGTGCACGACGAGCTCGTGCTCGAGGTGGCGCCGGGGGAGCGGGAGGCGCTGGAGACGCTGGTGCGCCGGGAGATGGCCGGTGCCACGCAGCTCTCGGTCCCGCTGGAGGTCTCGGTGGGCTTCGGCCGGACCTGGAACGAGGCCGCCCACTGAGCTGATCGCGGTCCTACCGGACCGCACCGCGGCCGGGTGCCGTCCCCCGGCTGCGTGGAGCCCCTCCCGTGTCCCGGTTGGGACCCTGCGGGCCCCCGCGACCGGTGCACCCTGCCGGGTGCCGTCCCCGGCCGGGCTCGCGGTGTCGCCACGACGGGCAGGAGGGCGTTCGGGTCTGACGCTCGGCCTGAGGTCGAGGGTCGGGCTGCGAGGATCCCGGGTGGTCGTCGTCGAGCTGCTGCACACCGCACACGTGCCGGCGCAGACCCCCGCCGCGGTCCGCGCGCTGCTCGACGAGGCGTTCCGCGGCGACGTCGACGACGCGGACCGGACGAAGGATCCCGATGCCCCCACGCCTCGCAGGCTCGGCGCCGGCCCCTGCATCCGGGCCGTCCCGTCCTCAGTCGGGCTTGAGACAGACCAGGATCAGCGTCCCGGGGACCAGCGCGCCGCGGGCAGGCGACCACTGGCCCCACTCCTGGGTGCGACCCGGCGTCCACTCCGGCTCGAGCAGGTCGTCGAGGACCAGCCCCGCCCCCGCGACGGCGCGCACCCAGTCGCCGACGGTGCGGTGGTGCTCGACGTAGACCGCCACGCCGTCCTCGTCGGTCTCCACGTAGGGCGTCCGGTCGAAGTAGGAGGACACAACCCGCAGGTCCTCGGGGTCGGGGGAGTCCGGCAGCGGCCAACGGAACGGGTGGTTCACCGAGGCGACGAACCGCCCGCCGGGCCGCAGCACCCGCGCCACCTCGGCCAGCGCGCCCTCGACGTCGGCGACGAACGGCAGCCCGCCGAACGCCGAGCACGCCAGGTCCACGCTGGCCGCGGCCAGCGGCAGCGCCCCGACGTCGGCCTGCACCAGGGGGACGGCGATGCCCGTGGCGCGGTTGAGCTGGGCGGCGCGGGCCAGCATCCCGCCGGAGAGGTCGAGCCCGACGACGTCCGCCCCCTCGCGACGCAACCACCGCGAACACGGCGCGGACCCGCAGCCCACCTCGAGCACCCGGCGCCCGGCGACGTCCCCCAGCAGGCGCGCCTCGCCCTCGCGCAGGCCCTCCGGGCACCACAGGAAGTCGACGTCCCCGAGGTCGGTGCCGTGCTCGGCGAGGTAGGCCGGCGCCGCGGCGTCCCACCAGTGCCGGTTGGCGCGGACCGACTCGGCCGCTCCTGCCGGCCGGCGGGCGACCCCGCTCGGCGCCGGGTAGCCGTCGTCGGCGAGGGGCAGGGCGGGCGGGGGCGCGGCCGGGGTGTCCATGACACGCCGATCGTGACACGCCGCGGGTCGTTCCCCGGTGCTGCACCCAGGTGGACCGGCCGGTCTCCGGCTCCGTACCATGGGGGATGCGCCAGAGGTCTGTCAGTGCTGAACCCGTGAAGGGGTACGGCGCGCGCCGGCTCTCCCCGCTCCCCGCGGTCACCCGGCCGCGGGACGTCCTGTCCCTACGCATCCCCCGTCCGGAGCACTCGACCACATGACCTCCACCCAGGTCCGTCCTAACAGCACCCCCCAGGTCGCCGTCAACGACATCGGCACCGCCGAGGACTTCCTCGCGGCCATCGACCAGACGATCAAGTACTTCAACGACGGCGACATCGTCGAAGGCGTCATCGTCAAGGTCGACCGGGACGAGGTGCTGCTGGACATCGGCTACAAGACCGAGGGCGTCATCCCCTCGCGCGAGCTGTCCATCAAGCACGACGTCGACCCCAACGAGGTCGTCAGCGTCGGCGACGAGGTGGAAGCCCTCGTCCTCCAGAAGGAGGACAAGGAAGGCCGCCTGATCCTGTCCAAGAAGCGCGCCCAGTACGAGCGCGCCTGGGGCACGATCGAGGCGAAGAAGGAAGCCGACGAGGTCGTCACCGGCACCGTCATCGAGGTCGTCAAGGGTGGCCTCATCCTCGACATCGGCCTGCGCGGGTTCCTCCCCGCCTCGCTGGTCGAGATGCGTCGCGTCCGCGACCTGCAGCCCTACGTGGGCCGCGAGCTCGAGGCCAAGATCATCGAGCTCGACAAGAACCGCAACAACGTCGTCCTCTCCCGTCGCCAGTGGCTGGAGCAGACCCAGTCCGAGGTCCGCAGCGAGTTCCTCAACAAGCTCGCCAAGGGCCAGGTCCGCACGGGTGTCGTCTCCTCGATCGTCAACTTCGGTGCGTTCGTGGACCTGGGTGGGGTCGACGGCCTGGTGCACGTCTCCGAGCTGTCCTGGAAGCACATCGACCACCCGTCCGAGGTCGTCGAGGTCGGCCAGGAGGTCACCGTCGAGGTGCTCGACGTCGACCTGGACCGTGAGCGGGTCTCGCTGTCGCTGAAGGCGACGCAGGAGGACCCGTGGCGCCAGTTCGCCCGGACCCACCAGATCGGCCAGGTCGTGCCCGGCAAGGTCACCAAGCTGGTGCCCTTCGGTGCGTTCGTCCGCGTCGACGAGGGCATCGAGGGTCTGGTGCACATCTCCGAGCTGGCCGAGCGCCACGTGGAGATCCCCGAGCAGGTCGTGCAGGTCGGCGACGAGATCCTGGTCAAGGTCATCGACATCGACCTCGACCGGCGCCGCATCTCGCTGTCGCTCAAGCAGGCCAACGAGGGCGTCATCGGCGACGAGGAGCAGTTCGACCCGGCCGCCTACGGCATGGCCGCCTCGTACGACGAGCAGGGCAACTACATCTACCCCGAGGGCTTCGACCCGGAGACCGGCGAGTGGCTCGAGGGCTACGAGGAGGCCCGCGAGACCTGGGAGCGGCAGTACGCCGAGGCCCAGGCCCGCTACGAGGCGCACCGCAAGCAGATCGCGGCGGCCAAGGAGGCCGACGCCGAGGCCGCGGCCGGTGGCAACTACTCCAGCGGCGGCGAGGTCGAGACCAGCGACACCTCCGGCGGGACGCTCGCCAGCGACGAGGCACTCGCCGCGCTGCGGGCCAAGCTGGCCGGCGGCGAGTGATCCCCGCTCCGCACAGCTGAACAGCACCACCTGAGGCCGAGGCCCGGGACCCCGCGGGGTTCCGGGCCTCGGTCGTCCCCCCCATCCCCGTGGAGGGACGAAGAGAGCCCCGGGGACGACGTCCACGGGGCCTCCCGGCCTGCGCGGCCCCGTCGCGGGGCCCGCCTTCAGAGGCTGAGGATGATCGCGAACGCGGTGCGCGGACGACCGCCGCTGGTGGCGAGGAACTGCCAGGTGTGCCGGCCGGCCGGGGCGGTGGCCGACAGCCAGCGCATGAAGGCGTTGCGCGGACGGGCGGCGCCGGCGCGCTCCAGCCGCTCGCGGACCATCGGCAGGTCCGTGGCCCGCACGCCGGCCGGCCGGTCGAGCCGGTGCCGACCGGGACCGCGGCGGGTGGCGGCGGGGGTCGACGAGGGGGCGGCGTGCGCGGGACGGGACATGGTCGGTTCTGCCTCTCTGGGGCGGGGAAGATCGCCGAGGAGAGAGTTGCCGATGGGGCGCGTGTGACTGGAGCGACGCGCCGGACACGGCGGGCGGGTGTTACCCGTCCGTGACCGTCTCCCGCGCCCTGGCTACTGTCCGTGCGTGCTGCGGATCGGGCTGACCGGCGGGATCGGATCGGGGAAGAGCACCGTGGCCGGGCTGCTGGCTGCCCGCGGCGCGCGGATCGTGGACGCCGACCGCATCGCCCGGGAGGTCGTCGAGCCCGGCAGCCCGGGCCTCGAGGCCGTCGTCGCGGCGTTCGGGTCCGGGGTCCTGGGCCCCGGGGGTGCGCTCGACCGCCCGGCGCTGGCCGCCATCGTCTTCGCCGACCCCGACGCCCGTCGCCGGCTGGACGGCATCGTGCACCCGCTGGTGCGGGCCCGCGCCACCCAGCTGGTCGCCGCCGCGCCGCCGGACTCGGTGGTGGTGCAGGACGTGCCACTGCTCGTGGAGACCGGCCAGGCCGGCGCCTACGACCTGGTCCTCGTCGTGGAGGCCGACCTCGACACCCGCGTGCGGCGGCTGGTCGAGCGGGGGTTGTGCGAGGACGACGCCCGCGCGCGGATCGCCGCGCAGGCCACCGACGAGCAACGCCGGGCCGTGGCCGACGTCGTGCTGGACAACAGCGGCACCGTCGAGGAGCTCGAGGCGCAGGTCGACCGCTTCTGGGCCGAGCGCGTGGCACCCGCCCTGGGCTGAGGGCACACTCGCCGCGCGCCCGCCGATGCGCCCGTCCCGCTGAACCGGGACGCCGAGCGCGTCCGCAACACCGCGCGCATCCGGGTCGGGCTGGCCGTGCTCTCCGCCGTCCTGGCAGTCCCGCAGTGGATCTCGAACGACGACCCGTGGCTCCCCCTCTGTCGCACGGCCGCAGCGCTCGCGTACGGGAGCACCGCCTGGCAGGCCCGGCAACGGGCGCGGGAGTCGGCCGCCGGCGGTGCCGACCTCCCCGCGTGAGCAGTCCCGATGCGGCAGTCCGCACCGTGGCGGCGCCGGCGGGACGGACAGCACGGGCCGTCCCGAGATGGCGAGAGGCCCGGGTCCACCGGACCCGGGCCTCTCGTGTCTGTGGGCGATACTGGGTTCGAACCAGTGACCTCTACCGTGTCAAGGTAGCGCTCTACCACTGAGCCAATCGCCCGATCCGCTCCACCGTGCTCGGCGGCGCCGAGGTGGAGACGGGATTTGAACCCGTGTAGACGGCTTTGCAGGCCGTTGCCTCGCCTCTCGGCCACTCCACCGCACACGGGCGCCGGTCTCGCGACCAGCGCCCGAGGTTCCGAGCGGACGACGGGATTCGAACCCGCGACCCTCACCTTGGCAAGGTGATGCTCTACCAGCTGAGCCACGTCCGCGTTGCTGTCGTGCAGGGAGAACCATACCCGACCTCCGGAGAGGGGTTCGCGGGGGGTCCCCCCGGTCGTCACCGACCGGTCGGGTCCGCCCCGCCGTTGGACAGCAGGGCGGCCAGTTCGCCGTCCACCTCGAGCACCGAGGACTCCTCGCCGAAGGGGACCACGTTCGCGGTCAACTGCAGGAAGCCGGCGACCGTGCCGCGCGAGACCTCGAACAGCGCCTCGCCCGAGGGCGCGCGCAGGTGCAGGAAGAGGACGTCGCCCGAGGTCCGGGACGGCCACAGCCGGACGTCGCCCTCGCCCGCCGGCCGGTCGAGGCCCGCCTGGAGGAGGTCCCGGCCCACGAGCCAGCAGATGCCGTCCTCCTCGGCGTTGTCGCCGAAGGTGATGCGCACGGCGAACGGGTCGCTGACCTCGTAGCTGAGCAGCGCGGGGACCTCCGTCCACGACTGCGGACCCACGAGGTGCAGCGTCGTCGGGCAGGTGTACCCGGGCGTGGCGCGGTTGATCATGTCTCGAACAACGACCTTCCCTGACCGAGGTGACGCCCGGACGATCTCCGGGCGTGTCGTTCCTCTGGGTGCCCGTTCCGGGCACACCTGAACCGCGCCGCCTGCCTGTTGCGAAGACCGCGTGTGACGATGGAGCTCGTGAGCAGTTCGGCACGGCGCGTCGGGGACGGCCCCGCGGGCGCCGACCTCCTCCTCCGCCTGCGCGCGGGCGACCGGAGCGCCGTCGACGAGCTCTACGAGAGGTACAGCCGCCCGGCCTTCGCGCTCGCCCGGCGGATCCTCAACGACGACGTCCTGGCCGAGGACGTGCTGCAGGACGTGTTCCTCAGCGTGTGGCGCGACCCGGGGGCGTTCGACGCCGCCCGCGGCTCGTTCTCCTCGTGGCTGCTGGCGATGGTCCACCACAAGGCCGTCGACGCCGTCCGCCGGGAGGAGTCGCACCGCCGCCGGCAGACACGGGCCGAGGACGACCTGGCCCTGTCCACCCCGACGTCGACCCGTGACGTCGAGGACGAGGCGTGGAGCCGGGTGGTGTCCGAGCAGGTGCGCGGGGCGCTGAGCGCGTTGCCGGCTCCGCAGCGGGAGGCCCTCACCCTCGCCTACTACGGGGGCTACACACAGCGGGAGGTCGCGGCGCTGACCAGCACGCCGCTGGGCACGGTGAAGACGCGGATGCTGGCGGGGATGCGCCGGCTGCGCGAGGAGCTCGGCGGAGCGGCGCCCGCCGGCGCCCTGGGCGCGTCCGCGCCGGTCGACGGGACGAGCCGGTGAACGCGCCCCGGGACCCGCGGCGCGGCGACCACGAGTCGTTCGACGAGCTCGCCGTCGGCTGGGCGCTGCACGCCCTCGAGCCGGAGGACGAGGAGCTCTTCGCCGCGCACCTGCCCACCTGCCCCCGCTGCCGGGGGACGGTGGCCGAGACCACCGACGTCATGGGCGCCCTCGCCGCCGACCTGCCGCCCGCCGAGCCGCCGGAGCGGCTGCGCGACCGGCTGCGGGCCGCCGTGGAGGAGACCGAGCAGCTGCCGCGGCCGGCGGGGGACGGCCGGCGGACGGATCCACCGGTGCCGCCGGTGCCCTCCGCAGCGGGCGGCGCGGTCCTCCCACCCGGGCCCGAGCGCCCGGCGTCGGGTGCACACCGGGTCTCGCTCCCGCTGGGCCCGGCGGACGACGAGGCCGGTTGGCGCCGGGTGCTGCCCCACGCCCTCGCGGCGGCCGCGGTCGCCGCGATCCTGGCCCTGGGCACCTGGAACGTGGTGCTCAGCTCGGCCCGCGAGGAGGCGCAGGCCACCGCCGCGGAGCAGGCGGAGCTGGTCGACGCGCTGCTGACCCCCGGCCAGGCGACGATCGCGCCGATGGCGGCCGGGGGGACGACGGTCGCGACCGTCGTGGCCCGCGACGACCAGGTGCAGGTGGTCGCCCACGGCCTGGCGCCCAACGACGTCCAGGACCAGACCTACGTCGTGTGGGGGACCGGGGCGGGCTCGCCGGCGCCCCTGGGCACCTTCGACGTCACGTCCCCGCAACCCGCGCTCTGGACCGTAGGCTCCGGGTCGTCCGGGCTGGACGCCTACACCGGCTACGCGGTGAGTCTCGAGCCCGGTCGGCAGGCTCCGCCGGAGCCGACCGAGATCGTGGCGTCGGGGGAGGTGCCCAGCTGAGCGGTCCGGAGACGGTGACCCCGTCCGGCGCGGAGCAAGCCCGCACCCGGGCTCCCGGCGCGCGGCGTGTCCGCCACGGCGACGACGGCCACCGCAGCCTGCGGGAGCGCGTCGCGCGCACGCACTGGCGGCGGCGGCTGGCTGCCCGGCGTCCCCTCGACCACGGCTACCGGCTGGTGGTGGGGGTCGTCGGCGGGCTGGTCGTGGCGGTCGGGCTGGTCACCATCCCGCTGCCCGGGCCCGGCTGGCTCACGGTCATCGCGGGCCTGTTCCTGCTGGCCACCGAGTTCGCCTGGGCCGAGCGGCTGCTGCACTTCACCCGCCGGCACGTCCGGGCGTGGACCGAGTGGCTGGGCCGTCAGCGGGCGTGGGTGCGGGTGGCCGTCGCGCTGGCCACCGCCGCCTTCGTCTACGGCGTCCTGGTCGTCGTGCTGCACGTCATGGGGGTCCCGGACTGGGTGCCGGGGTGGGTGCCGCTCTGGCGCTGAGCGTCGGGCGGCCGGGTGGGTGCCGTTGCCGGGACGAGGGTCTGGCACAATGAGCAGTGCCGGGCGATTGGCTCAGTGGTAGAGCGCTTCGTTCACACCGAAGAGGTCACTGGTTCGAACCCAGTATCGCCCACCGGCACGAGAGGCCCGGGTCCATCGGACCCGGGCCTCTCGTCGTCCGCGGGCAGCGCCGCGTGCGGCCGAGGGGGACCATCGGGGAGGTGTCCCGCCGCCGGTCCCCAGCCCCGCCCGTCCCGGACCGGCCCCGCCGGCCGCGACGCGCCGAGCGCCTCGCCGAGGCCCTCGCCCGCGACGGCGACACCTGCACCTGGTGCGGCCGCGTCCTCGGCGGCCTGGTCCGGCCGACCACCGAGCACGTCGTCCCCCGGCTCAAGGGCGGGCCGTCGTGGCCGGCCAACGAGGTGGCCGCCTGCAGCCGCTGCAACGCCGAGCGCGGGCACCGCGCGCCGGTCGACTGGCTGGAGGAGTGCGAGCGGCGCGGCTGGCAGCCCGACGCCGACCGGGTGGTCCGGGCGCTGGACGCCCTGCAGGCGGCCATCGATCGCGAGGGCGGCCAGCGCCGGGCGCGGCCGTATCTCGACGCCCAGCGGCGTCGCCTGCGCCGGCGGCTGCCCGGCGGACCGGGCGGACGTACGGTCGCCTCGTGACGGGTGCGGGCAGCGTCGTGCAGGTGAGCGTCTACCCGGTGAAGAGCCTCGGGGGGCGCACCGTGCGGGAGGCGGAGGTCGGGACGGCGGGGCTGGTCGGCGACCGCGCCTGGACCGTCGTCGACACCACGACGGGGGAGCGGGTGACGGTCAAGGGCACCCCGCAGATGGCGCAGGTCGTCGCCACCGGGGACGCCGAGGCCGACACGACCACGCTCACCGAGGTGCTGGGCCGGCCGGTCCGGCTGGCGCGGTCGGAGCAGCCGCAGGTGGACGCCGCCGCGGTGCACCTGGTCAGCCGGGCGGCCGTGGCCCGCGCCGCGGCCGGCGACGTCCCCGAGGGCTGCTCGGCCGACGACCCCCGCGCCAACCTGCTGCTCGACCTCCCCGAGGGGGAGGACGAGCGCACCTGGGTGGGGCGCACCGTGCGCCTCGGCGAGGTCGAGGTCGCCGTCACCCGCACGCCCAAGCACTGCCTCGGGGTGTACGCCGAGGTGCGGCGGCCCGGGACGGTGCGGGTCGGCGACCCGGTCGAGCTCCTGCCGGCCTGATCCCCCGGGCGGCGTCCCGGGGGGACGCGCACCGCGCACTAGGCTCGCGGGTGCCCGATCCTCGACCCCGCAGGAGCTCCCGTGTCAGCCGCGCCCACCCTCGCCGCCACCGCCCCGATCCGGGTGCCGGCCGGGACGACGGCCCAGGACGCGCTCAAGGCGGCCGGCACCCCGCTCAAGGGCCCCGACGGCGCGGTCGTCGTCCGGGACCTGGCCACCGGCGACCTCAAGGACCTAGCGTGGGCGCCCGAGGCCGACACCGAGGTCGAGCCGGTGCCCGCCGCCAGCCCGGAGGGGCGCGCGGTGATCCGGCACTCGGCCGCCCACGTGCTCGCCCAGGCCGTGCAGGACCTCTTCCCCGGGACCCGGCTGGGCATCGGCCCGCCGGTGGAGAACGGGTTCTACTACGACTTCGCCCCCGAGCGGCCCTTCACCCCCGAGGACCTCAAGGCCCTCGAGAAGCGGATGCAGGAGATCGTCCGGGCGGGCCAGTACTTCTCCCGCCGGGAGATCAGCGACGCCGACGCGCAGGCCGAGCTCGCGCACGAGCCGTTCAAGCTCGAGCTCATCGGGCTGAAGGGCGGCGAGGCTGCGTCCTCGGATGACGGCGCCTCCGTCGAGGTCGGCGGCGCGCAGCTGACCATGTACGACAACCGGGACGCCCGCACCGGCGACCTGGTGTGGACCGACCTGTGCCGCGGCCCGCACCTGCCGCGCACGTCCACCATCCCCGCGTTCTCCCTCACCCGGTCGGCGGCGGCCTACTGGCGCGGCAGCGAGAAGAACCCGCAGCTGCAGCGGATCTACGGCACCGCCTGGGAGAGCCGGGAGGCGCACAAGGCGTACCTGGAGCAACTGGCCGAGGCCGAGCGCCGCGACCACCGCCGCCTGGGCGCCGAGCTGGACCTGTTCAGCTTCCCCGACGAGATCGGCTCCGGCCTGGCCGTGTTCCACCCCAAGGGCGGCGTGGTCAAGCGGGAGATGGAGGACTACGTCCGCCGCCGGCACATCGAGGAGGGCTTCGACTACGTCGGCAGCCCGCACATCAGCAAGCGCGGACTGTTCGAGACCTCCGGGCACCTGCCGTACTACGCCGACACCATGTTCCCGCCGATGGAGCTGGAGAGCAGCGAGTACTACCTCAAGGCCATGAACTGCCCGATGCACAACCTGATCTTCAGGTCGCGCGGGCGGTCCTACCGCGAGCTGCCGCTGCGCTTCTTCGAGTTCGGCTCGGTCTACCGGTACGAGAAGTCCGGGGTCGTCCACGGCCTGACCCGGGTGCGCGGGCTGACCCAGGACGACTCGCACAGCTACGTCACCCCCGAGCAGGCGCCCGGGGAGATCCGGCACCTGCTGGCGTTCGTGCTCGGCCTGCTCAGCGACTTCGGGCTCACCGACTACTACCTGGAGCTCTCGACCCGCGGGGACTCCGCGAAGTTCATCGGGTCCGACGAGGAGTGGGCGGTCGCGACCGAGGTGCTCCAGGAGGCGGCGGAGGAGACCGGCCTGGAGCTCGTCCCCGACCCGGGCGGCGCGGCGTTCTACGGGCCGAAGATCTCCGTGCAGGCGCGCGACGCCATCGGCCGCACCTGGCAGATGTCGACCATCCAGTACGACTTCAACCAGCCGGCCCGCTTCGGCCTGGAGTACACGACCGGCGACGGCTCCCGGCAGCAGCCGGTGATGATCCACTCGGCGAAGTTCGGCTCGATCGAGCGGTTCTTCGGCGTCCTCACCGAGCACTACGCCGGCGCCTTCCCCGCGTGGCTGGCCCCGGTGCAGGTGGTCGGCATCCCGGTCACCGACGACCAGGTCGGCTACCTGCGCGACGTCGCCCTGCAGCTGCGGGCCCGGGGCATCCGCGTGGAGATCGACGACTCCGACGACCGGATGCAGAAGAAGATCCGCACCGCGAGCAAGCAGAAGGTGCCCTTCGTGCTCATCGCCGGGGCGACCGACGCGGAGGCCAGGGCGGTCTCCTTCCGCTTCCGCGACGGCAGCCAGCACAACGGCGTGCCGGTCGAGAAGGCGGTCGCCGCCGTCGCCGAGTGGATCGCGAGCCGGGCGAACACCGACCCGACCGCCGAGGCGCTGGTGGCCGGATGACCAGCGAGCTCCCGGAGGCCTACCGGCTCCCGGTCACGGCGGACGAGGGGCCGACGACGGTCTTCGAGCACCTGTGGACGCCCTACCGGATGGCCTACATCCGCGGCGAGGGCAAGCCCACGGGCGCGCACGACTGCCCGTTCTGCCTGATCCCGCAGATGGACGACGAGGAGGGACTGGTCGTCGCGCGCGGGGCGCTGGTGTTCGCGGTGCTCAACCTCTACCCGTACAACGCCGGGCACCTGATGCTCGTCCCGTACCGGCACGTGCCCGACTACACCGACCTCACGACAGAGGAGGTCGCCGAGCTCGGGGCGTTCACGCAGACCGCGATGCGGGTGGTCCGCGCGGTCTCGGGGGCGCACGGCTTCAACATCGGCATGAACCAGGGTTCGGTCGCGGGCGCAGGGATCGCCGACCACCTGCACCAGCACGCGGTCCCCCGCTGGGGCGGGGACACCAACTTCATGCCGGTCATCGGGCTGACCCGCGTGCTGCCGCAGGTGCTGCGGGAGACCCGGGCGCTGCTGGCGCAGAACTGGCCGGACGGCCGGCCCACGCCGGAGGCCTGAGGTGCTCGGCGGCAACGCCCGCGCCGCGGTCGGCCGGTTCTGGGCGCCGGTCGTGACCCGGCTAGCCCGGGCCGGCGTCACCCCGGACGCGGTCACGCTGGTCGGCACGCTGGGCGCGATCGCCGGCGCGGTCGGGCTCATCGCCACCGGGCACCTGTTCTGGGGCGCGTTCACCGTCACCGTCTTCGTGCTGCTCGACATGCTCGACGGCGCGCTGGCCCGGGCCCGCGGCGGCGGCTCGGTGTTCGGTGCCGTGCTGGACTCCACGGGGGACCGTGCCGCCGACGCCGCGATCTTCGGCGCGCTGGTCTGGTGGTTCTCCGGGGCCGGGGACAACCGGCTCCTCGTGCTGCTCGCGCTGCTGTGCCTGGTGCTCGGGGTGCTCACCTCCTACGTCAAGGCCCGCGCCGAGGGCATGGGGCTGCGCTGCGACGTCGGCATCGTCGAGCGCACCGAGCGGCTGATCCTCGTGCTGGTCGGCACCGGCTTCCTGGGCCTCGGCATCCCCTGGTCGCTGCACGTCGCCCTGTGGGTGCTCACGGTGGGCAGCGCGGTCACCGTCGCCCAGCGGTTCGCCGAGGTCCACCGGCAGGCCCGCGGCCGGGCGCTGCCGACGCCGCCGTCCACCCCGCCGTCCACGGGCCTGGTGCTGTGACCGACGCCCCGGGGTCGGAGCCGGGGACGGCGACCTCGCGCCCGCCCGCGCTGCGGCTGCTCCCGGGGGAGCCGGGACTGCGGGCCCGCGCCACGGCCCGGCTGACCGACCTCGGTTACGCCGCCGGCTGGAACGCCGTGCAGGCGCTCCCCGAGCCGGTGGCCCGCGGTGCCTCCGACGCCGCCGGCCGCTGGGTGGCGTGGCGTGGGGGCCGGGGCGTGCGGCAGCTGCGCGCCAACCTGCGCGTGGCCACCGGGGGCCGGCTCGGCGAGGACGCGCTCGACGAGCTGACCGTGCGGGCGGTGCGCTCCTACGCGCGCTACTGGCAGGAGGCCTTCCGGCTGCCCCGGCTGGGCGTGCAGCGCATCCTCGCCGGCACCGAGCTGCCCGGTCGCGAGCACCTCGAGGCCGCGCGCGACCAGGGGCGGGGCCTGGTGGTCGCGCTGCCGCACAGCGGCAACTGGGACGCCGCCGGCGTCTGGCTGGTCGACTGGCTCGGCGGCCCCTTCATGACCGTCGCCGAGCGGCTGCGGCCCGAGTCGCTCTACCGGCGGTTCCTCGCCTACCGCGAGACCCTCGGCATGCGGGTCGTGCCGCTCACCGGCGGGCCCCGGCCGGGCTCGGTGGTGCTCCGCGAGTGGCTGGACGCCGGGGGGTCGATCTGCCTGCTGGTCGACCGGGACCTCGGCCGCGGTGGCGTGCCGGTCGACCTCTTCGGCCGCCGCACCACGATGCCGGGCGGGCCGGCGCTCCTGGCCGCGCAGACCGGCGCCGCTCTGCACCCGGCCGTGTCGCACTTCACCGAGCACGGCTGGCGGCACGTCGTCCACCCGGAGGTCCCGGTCGACGGGCCCGGGCGGCTGCGGGACCGGGTGACCGCCGCGATGCAGGGCGTGGCCGACGCCTTCACCGCCGGCATCGCCGACCACCCGGAGGACTGGCACGTCCTCGGCCGGATCTGGGACGACGTCCCGCCCGACCCACCACGGGAGGGGCACCGCTGATGCGCATCGGGCTGGTCTGCCCCTACCAGTGGGACGTCCCCGGCGGCGTCCAGTACCACGTGCGCGACCTGGCCGAGACGCTGCGCGCGCTGGGCCACCACGTCGAGGTGCTCACCCCCGCGGAGCGCGAGGAGTCGCTGCCCGACGAGCACACGACCTGGGCCGGGCGCGCCGTGCCGGTCCCGTACAACGGCTCGATGGCCAGCCTGCAGTTCGGGCCGGTCAGCGCCACCCGGGTGCGCCGCTGGCTGCGCGAGGGGCACTTCGACGTCGTCCACGTGCACGACCCCGTGCCCCCGTCGGTGGGCCTGCTGGTCTGCATGATGGCCGAGGGCCCGATCGTGGCCACCTTCCACGCCGCCACGACCCGGTCCAAGACCCTGGCCGCCTTCGGCCCGCTCGTCCGGCCGTGGCTGGAGAAGATCGCCGGGCGCATCGCGGTGTCGGACTTCGCCCGGCGGGTGCAGGTCGAGCACCTCGGCGGCGACGCGGTGATCATCCCGAACGGGGTGCACGTGCGGGCCTTCGCCGAGGGGCCCTCGCTGCCCGGGCGCGCCCGCGGCGTCGACGGGCCGACCATCGGCTTCCTCGGCCGCTACGACGAGCCGCGCAAGGGCCTGCCGGTGCTGCTCGAGGCGATGCGCACCGTCGTCCGCCGGCACCCCGGCGCCCAGCTGCTCATCGCCGGCCGCGGCGACCCCGCCGCCGTCCGCGACGTCCTCGGCGAGGACCTCGCCCCGCACGTCGCGCTGCTCGGCGAGCTCACCGAGGCGGAGAAGGGCGCGTTCCTGCGGTCGGTCGACGTCTACTGCGCGCCGAACCTGCTCGGGGAGTCCTTCGGGATCGTGCTCATCGAGGCCCTCGCCGCCGGAGCCCCCGTCGTCGCCAGCGACCTCGACGCGTTCGCCGCGGTGCTCGAGGACGGCGCCGCCGGCGTCCTGGTGCGCCGCGGGGACGCCCGCGCCCTGGCGCGCGCCGTGTCGGACCTGCTGGCCGACCCGGAGCGCCGGGCGCGGTTGGCCGCCACCGGCCGCCGGGTCGCCGCGGAGTACGACTGGTCGGTGGTGGCCCGACGGGTGCTCGCCGTCTACGAGACCGTCCTGCTGCCGGGCAGCGGTGAGGTGACGGCGAGCGACGACGACACGCGGCTGGCCGACCTGGCCGCCGTGCCGGGGGACCCGCCGACCCGGTCGGCCCTGCGACGGTGGGTGCAGCGCTAGCCTCAGCCGTCGTGACCCCCGACGTCTGGCTGCTGTCCGCCGCCGTCGTCGTCCTGCTGCTGGTCTCCTGGGTGACGTGGACGCTCACCCGGCTGGGCCGCCTGGAGGCGCGGGTCGAGCGGGCGTGGACGGCCCTGGACACCCAGCTGCAGCGCCGCGCCGCCCTGGCCGAGGAGCTGTGCCGGCACCACGCCGCCGCGATCGGGGTCGAGCGGGCCGCCCGGCTGGGGGCGTGCGTCCGGGAGGTGCGCGCCCCGCGGGCCGGCGACCGGGAGCTGGCCGAGAACGCCGTGGGCCGCGAGCTGCGCGAGCTCCCCGGCGACCTGCCCGGCGTGCCCGCCGCGCTGCGCGCCGACCTGGAGGGGACGGCGACCCGGGTCGGGCTGGCCCGGCGGTTCTACAACGACGCCGTCCGCGACACCCACGCCCTGCGCACCCGCCGGCTGCCCACCCTGCTGCGGCTGCACGCCGCCCGTCCGCTGCCACGGTTCTTCGACATCGAGGACGACCTGCGGGAGGTCACCGGAAGCGCCGCCGGGGGGAGCCGGGCGCGCCCGTAGCATCGAGGGCCCCTCCCCGACGTCCGAGACCGAGGCAGTTCCCGTGGCAGAGCACAGCGCGACCGAACCGAGCAGCACCGGCACCAGCACCACCGGGACGGAGGCCGTCAAGCGCGGCATGGCCGAGCAGCTCAAGGGCGGCGTCATCATGGACGTCGTCACCCCCGAGCAGGCCCGGATCGCCGAGGACGCCGGCGCCGTCGCGGTCATGGCCCTCGAGCGGGTGCCCGCCGACATCCGCGCCCAGGGCGGCATCGCCCGGATGAGCGACCCGGACATGGTCCAGGGCATCGTCGACGCGGTCACCATCCCGGTCATGGCCAAGGCGCGCATCGGCCACTTCGTCGAGGCGCAGGTGCTGCAGAGCCTCGGGGTCGACTACATCGACGAGTCCGAGGTGCTCACCCCGGCCGACGAGGCCCACCACATCGCCAAGAGCGAGTTCACCGTGCCGTTCGTCTGCGGCGCCACCGACCTGGGCGAGGCGCTGCGGCGGATCGCCGAGGGCGCGGCGATGATCCGCTCCAAGGGCGAGGCCGGCACCGGCAACGTCGTCGAGGCCGTGCGGCACATGCGGGCCATCCGCGCCGGCATCCGCCGGCTGGGCACCCTGGACGCGACCGAGCTGTTCGTCGCCGCCAAGGAGCTGCGCGCGCCGTACGACCTGGTGGCCGAGGTCGCCCGCCTGGGCAAGCTGCCGGTCGTGCTCTTCACCGCCGGCGGCATCGCGACCCCCGCGGACGCGGCGATGATGATGCAGCTGGGCGCCGAGGGCGTGTTCGTCGGCTCGGGCATCTTCAAGTCCGGCGACCCCGCGCAGCGGGCCGCGGCCATCGTGCAGGCCACCACCTTCCACGACGACCCCGACGTGATCGCCAAGGTCTCCCGCGGGCTCGGCGAGCCGATGGTCGGCATCAACGTGGCCACGCTGCCGGAGAGCGAGCGGTACGCCACCCGCGGCTGGTAGCCCCATGACGGCGCAGCGGGACGACGTCGAGGGCGCCCGCGTCGCCGCACGCCCGTCCCGGGAGACCGCGGCCGGACGGCGGATCGGCGGTCTCGACGTCGCCCGCGGCCTCGCCGTCCTGGGCATGTTCGGCGCCCACCTGGGCGACACCGGCGACCTCGGCTGGGACCCGGCCACCTGGCGGGCGCTCGTCGACGGCCGCTCGTCGATCCTGTTCGCCACCCTGGCCGGCGTCTCCATCGCGTTGATCTCCGGCGGCCGCACGCCGGCCGCCGGGCGCGAGCTCGCCCGGGCCCGCACCCGCGTCCTCGTCCGCGCCGCGTGGGTGTTCGCCATCGGCGGCGTGCTGGAGCTGCTGGACACCTTCGTCGCGGTCATCCTCGGCGTGTACGCGGTGCTCTTCGTCCTGGCGCTGCCGTTCCTGCGCTGGCCGCCCGCGCGGCTGCTCCTCGCCGCGGGCGTCGTCACCCTGGTCGCGCCGCCGCTCACCCTCGCGGTGGGGCAGTACGCCACCGCGCGGGACGAGGAGGGCGGCGCGTTCGCCTTCCTGCTGGTCACCGGCTACTACCCGGCGGCGGTCTGGCTGGCGTTCGTGCTGGTCGGGCTGGCCGTGGGCCGGCTGGACCTGGGTGCGGCCCGGGTGCGCGCGGGGCTGGTCGCCGGCGGGTCGGTCGCCGCGGTCACCGGCTACCTCGGCGGCTGGCTGAGCACCCGGCAGCTCGCGCCGGGGCAGCGGCTGGTCGGGATCGAGGCCGGCTTCGGCTCCTCCGGGGAGTGGGACCCGGCCTGGTTCGCCGGCGCCCAGCCGCACAGCTCGACCCCGTTCGAGGTGGTTGGCTCCGGCGGGGTCGCGGTCGCCGTCGTCGGGGTGTGCCTGGTCGTGGCCGACCTGCTGCCGCGGCTGACGTACCCGCTGGCGTCGGTGGGCGCGCTGGCGCTGACGGTCTACACCGCGCAGCTCGTCGTCATCGCGGCCCTGGACGTCGACTCCTCCGACGACTGGGGGACCTGGGTCCGCTTCACCGTCACCGCCCTGCTGCTGGCGACGGCGTGGCGGGTGGCGCTGGGCCGGGGCCCGCTGGAGCGGCTCCTGACCTGGAGCTCGCAGCGGGCGGCGGGGCCCTGACCGGTCGACGTAGCCTGGTCCCTCGTGTCGAGGAAGCCCGTCGTCGGTGTGCTGGCCCTGCAGGGCGACGTCCGCGAGCACCTCGCGACCCTCCTGGAGCTGGGTGCCGAGGCGGTCACCGTCCGCCGTCCGGAGGAGCTCGCGGCGGTCGACGCGCTCGTCGTCCCCGGTGGGGAGTCGACCACCATGGCCAAGCTGGCCGCCCGGTTCGGCCTGCTGGAGCCGCTGCGCGCCGCGGTGGCCGGCGGGCTGCCGGTCTTCGGCTCCTGCGCCGGGATGATCATGCTCGCCGACCGGCTGCTGGACGCCCCGCCTGACCAGGTCACCGTCGGAGGGCTGGACGTCACGGTGCGGCGCAACGCCTTCGGCCGGCAGGTCGACTCCTTCGAGTCGCAGGTGGAGATCGAGGGCGTGGCCGGCGGCCCCGTGCACGCCGTGTTCATCCGGGCGCCGTGGGTGGAGCAGGCGGGGGAGGGGGTGCAGGTCCTCGGCCGGGTCGTCGGGGGAGCGGCCGACGGTAGGATCGTCGCGGTCCGCCAGGGGAACCTGGTGGCCACCAGCTTCCACCCCGAGCTGACCGGGGACCGCCGGGTGCCCGCGCTGTTCGTCGACATCGTCCGACGCCACCTGGCCGAGAGGGACGGCGCTGCCGCCGGGAACGAGAGGGGAATGCCGTGAGTGGCCACTCCAAGTGGGCGACGACCAAGCACAAGAAGGCCGGGATCGACGCCAAGCGCGGCAAGCTCTTCGCCAAGCTGATCAAGAACATCGAGGTCGCGGCCCGCACCGGCGGCGGGGACCCGGCGGGCAACCCGACGCTGTTCGACGCCATCCAGAAGGCGAAGAAGAGCTCGGTGCCCAACGACAACATCGACCGCGCGGTCAAGCGCGGCGCGGGCCTCGAGGCCGGTGGCGTCGACTACCAGAGCATCACCTACGAGGGCTACGCGGCCGGCGGTGTCGCCGTCCTCATCGAGTGCCTGACCGACAACAAGAACCGGTCGGCCATGGAGGTGCGCACCGCGATGACCCGCAACGGCGGGTCGATGGCCGACCCGGGCTCGGTGTCCTACCTGTTCTCCCGCAAGGGCGTCATCGTGGTGCCGAAGAGCGACGGTGTGGACGAGGACGCCGTGCTCATGGCCGTCCTGGACGCCGGCGCCGAGGAGGTGCGCGACCAGGGCGACGGCTTCGAGGTCGTGTGCGAGCCGACCGACCTGGTCGCCGTGCGGACCGCGCTGCAGGACGCCGGCATCGACTACGACTCCGCCGACGCCGGCTTCGTGCCCAGCGTCTCCGTCGAGCTCGACGAGGAGGCCGCGGGCAAGGTCTTCCGGCTGATCGACGCGCTCGAGGACTGCGACGACGTGCAGAACGTCTACGCCAACTACGACGTCTCCGACGAGGTGCTCGAGAAGGTCGGCTGAGCCCCGTCCGGCGGTTTCCGCGGAAATCGCCGGAGGCCGGGTGTGGCGGCGCGGGACCGTCGTCCGCAGGGGTTAGCGTGGGTCGAACACCAGTTCGGCTGACGGCGGGAGGCTCCATGCGGGTGCTCGGCATCGACCCGGGCCTCACCCGGTGCGGGTGGGGAGTGGTCGACGGGCGTCCCGGCGCGCGGCCGGTCGCGGTCGGCGTGGGGGTCGTGCGCACCGCCGCGGAGCTCGACCTCGAGCTGCGGCTGCTGGAGCTGCACACCGCCGTCACCGCGCTGCTGCGCGAGCACCGGCCCGACGTCGTGGCGATCGAGCGGGTCTTCACCCAGAACAACAAGGGCACCGCCACGGGGACGGCGCAGGCGGCGGGTGTGGCCGCACTCGCCGCCGCCCAGGCCGACCGGCCGGTCGCCTGGCACACCCCCAGCGAGGTCAAGGCCGCCATCTCCGGCAGCGGCCGCGCGGACAAGGAGCAGGTCACGCTGATGGTCACCCGGGTGCTGGGACTGGCGTCCCCGCCCAAGCCCGCCGACGCCGCCGACGCGCTGGCGCTGGCGGTCTGCCACGCCTGGCGCGGCCCGGCGCAGCAGCGGCTCGAGGTCGCGGCGCTGGCCGGCGGGATCGGCGCGCCGGTGGTGCAGCGGACGCTGCCGCGCTGGCAGGGGGTGTCCCGGTGATCGCCTCGGTGAACGGACGGGTGGCGGCCGTGTCGCCGGACGGCGCGGTGGTCGAGGTCGGCGGCGTCGGCCTCGCGGTGCAGTGCACGCCCGGCACCATCGCCCGGCTGCAGGTGGGCGAGAACGCGCGACTGGCGACCAGCCTGGTGGTGCGCGAGGACTCGCTCACCCTCTACGGCTTCGCCGACGACGACGAGCGGCAGCTGTTCGAGCTGCTGCAGACGGCGAACGGCGTGGGACCGCGGCTGGCGCAGGCCGTGCTCGCCATCCACCCGCCGCGCGAGGTCCGCCGCGCGGTGTCGATGGCCGACGTCAAGGCCCTCATGCAAGTGGCGGGCATCGGCAAGAAGGGAGCCGAGCGGCTGATCCTCGAGCTGCGCGACCGGCTCGGTGCCACCACGACCGACACCCAGCTCGACGGCGCCGCCGCGCCGTCCGGACTGCCCGCCGTCACCCCCGTCGCGCCGTGGCGTGACCAACTGACCGCGGCGCTGGTCGGCCTGGGCTGGACGACCAGGGAGGCCGACGCGGCGATCGTGCAGCTCGCCCCGCTGGCCGACGAGCAGGTCACCTCGACCGGCTCGGTGGAGGTCGCCGTCCTGCTGCGCCAGGCGCTGCGCCTGCTGGGCCGGTCATGAGCTCGCCGTTCGACCGGGGGCTGTCTGCCGAGCCGGCCGAGGGCGTGGCCCGCGACTTCTCGGTGTCCGCGGGCGCCGGGGACGAGGAACGGGTCGTCGAGTCGGCGCTGCGGCCGCACTCGCTGACCGACTTCATCGGCCAGCCCAAGGTGGCCCGCCAGCTGGAGCTGGTCCTCGAGGGCGCCAAGCGGCGCGGCCGCCCGCCGGACCACGTGCTGCTCTCCGGCCCGCCCGGGCTGGGCAAGACCAGCCTCGCGCTGATCATCGGCTCCGAGCTGGGGACGTCGGTGAAGATCACCAGCGGGCCGGCGATCGAGCGCTCCGGCGACCTCGCCGCGATGCTGTCGAACCTCGCTCCCGGCGACGTCCTCTTCATCGACGAGATCCACCGGATCGCGCGTCCGGCCGAGGAGCTCCTCTACATGGCGATGGAGGACTTCCGCGTCGACGTCGTCGTCGGCAAGGGGCCGGGGGCGACCGCGATCCCGCTGGACATCAACCCGTTCACGCTGGTCGGGGCGACCACGCGAGCCGGGTTGCTGACCGGGCCGCTGCGCGACCGGTTCGGTTTCGTCGGGCAGATGGAGTTCTACGAGCCGGCCGAGCTCGAGCGGGTGCTGGCCCGCAGTGCCGCGCTGCTGGGCGTCGAGCTCACCGCGGACGGGTCGGCCGAGATCGCCGGGCGGTCCCGGGGCACCCCGCGCATCGCCAACCGGCTGCTGCGCCGGGTCCGCGACTACGCCGAGGTGCGCGCCGACGGGCGGGTGACCCGTGCGGTCGCCGAGGCCGCGCTCGCCCTCTACGACGTCGACCACCTGGGCCTGGACCGGCTCGACCGCGCCGTCCTGGAGGCGCTGGTCATGCGCTTCAGCGGCGGTCCGGTCGGCGTCGCCACCCTGGCGGTGGCCGTGGGGGAGGAGCCGCACACCGTGGAGGAGGTCTGCGAGCCGTTCCTCGTGCGCGCCGGCCTGCTCGCCCGCACGCCCCGCGGGCGGGTGGCCACCGAGGCGGCGTGGCAGCACCTCGGGCAGCCGGTGCCGCGCGGCGGCGTCCCCCTCGGTCGGGTCACAGCCGACCCACACGCCCCGGGTTCGTCGTCAGAAACGTTGTTCGACGCCTAGACTGCGGAGCGCTGGCGCGCAACTCGTCCGGCGTCGCCCGCGCGCGTCCCGCACGGTCGCCCGGATGTCCCCGCGCCGTAGCCGACGCACCCGAGCGGCCCCGTCCCGGGCCGCACCCACCGCGGCCCGTACGGCGCGGTAGAGAGGCACATCTGTCGTGGAGTTGTTCCCGCTCGTCATCCTGGTCCTGGCCTTCGTGCTGCTGATCGTGCTCCCGGCGCGGCAGCGCAAGAAGGTCCAGGAGCAGCAGCGGACGCTGCAGGAGTCGCTGACCCCGGGCACCCCGGTCATGACGACCGCCGGCCTGCACGGCACCGTCGCCGCCCTCGGCGAGGGCACCGTCGACCTGGAGATCGCCCCCGGCGTGGTGGTCACCTTCGCGCGGCAGGCGGTCCTCGAGATCCGCAAGCCCGCGGGAGCGACCGGCCCCGGTGCCGGCGGCACGGTCTTCCCCGGCGACGACACGAACGGCACGGCGGACGGCGGCCCGGCCGACCGCACCCGCTGATCCGGAGCCGCCCTGTGGCCCAGCGCACGCTGCCTGCGCGCCGGTACTTCGGCGCCTTCCTCCTCGTCGTGGCCGTCCTCTACGGCCTCGTCTTCCTCACCGGGGACACCCGCACCCCGCAGCTCGGCCTCGACCTGCGCGGCGGGACGACGGTGACGCTCACCGCCGCCACCCCGGACGGCCAGGCTCCCGACCCCACCGAGCTCGAGCTGGCCCGCCAGATCATCGAGCAGCGGGTCAACGGCCTCGGCGTCGCGGAGGCCGAGGTCGTCACCGAGGGCGACGCGAACATCGTCATCTCCGTCCCCGGGGACGACGGCGAGCAGGCGCGCGAGCTGGGCCAGACCGCGCAGCTGCGCTTTCGCCCGGTGATCCAGGGCCCGGAGCCGGCCGCCCCGGCCGCCGAGGAGATCCCCACGACCGGGGAAACCCCCGCCGCCGGGGAGTCCGCGGCCCCGACCGACGGCGCGACCGACCCGGCCGCGCCCACCGATCCCGCGGCGCCCACCGACCCCGCGGCGCCGACGGACCCCGCCGCCCCGAGCGACCCGGCCGCGCCGACCGGGTCGGCCGCGCCGAGCGACGGCGCCGTCGCCGACCCCTCGCTGCCCGAGCCCGGCGCGCCGCCGGTCACCCAGGAGCAGGCCGCGGCCGAGTACGCCACGCTCACCTGCGACCCCGAGGACACCACGCCCGAGGTGGAGCTGCCGGAGAGCTACGTCGCCGCGTGCACCGAGGACGGCACGGCCAAGTACCTGCTCGGCCCGTCGATCATCGAGGGCACCCAGATCGCCGACGCCAGCGCCGGCACCCAGCAGGGCACCGGCGAGTGGGTCGTGCTGCTGGACTTCGAGAGCGACGCCGAGCAGACCTGGGCGGAGTACACCGCGGCCAACGTCGGTGCCAACGTCGCCTTCACCCTCGACGGCCGGGTCATCTCGGCGCCCACCATCCAGGGCGCGATCACCGCCAACCCGACCACGATCACCGGGTCCTTCGACCAGGAGGGCGCCGAGGAGCTGGCCAACCAGCTGCGCTACGGCGCGCTGCCGCTGACCTTCACGCAGGCCACCGCGCAGTCGATCTCGACCGAGCTCGGTGCCGAGCAGCTGCAGGCCGGCCTGATCGCCGGCGCCATCGGCATCGCGCTGGTGTTCGTCTACGCGCTGCTCTACTACCGGCTGCTCGGCCTGGTGATGATCGCCAGCCTGGTGCTGTCGGCGGTCGTCGTCTACGCCGTCCTGGTCGTGCTGGGCCGGCAGATCGGCTTCACGCTCAGCCTCGCCGGCATCGCCGGGTTCATCGTGTCGCTGGGCATCACCGCGGACTCGTTCGTCGTCTACTTCGAGCGCCTCAAGGACGAGGTCCGCGAGGGCCGCACCCTGCGCTCGGCGGTGCCGCGGGCGTGGGTCCGGGCCCGCCGGACGATCCTCTCGGCCGACGCGGTCAGCTTCCTCGCCGCGGCGATCCTCTACGTGCTGGCCATCGGCGACGTCAAGGGCTTCGCCTTCACCCTGGGCATGTCGACGGTCCTCGACCTGGTCGTCGTCTTCCTCTTCACCCACCCGCTCATGGCGGTGCTGGCGCGCTACCGCGTCTTCAGCAACAGCCGCGTGTCCGGCCTCGGCGCCGGCCTCGACCGCCCGCGCGCGGCGGCCGGCCGTCGTCCCACCCGGGACCGTGAGCTCGTGGCCGCCGGCGCCGGCCGCACCACGCAGGACAGGAGCGACGCATGACCGGCCGCGAGTCCCGACCGGACGCCGACGAGCTGCCCGTGGGCACCGACGCCGACGAGGCGGCCCCCGCCGGCAGCGCGGCCGACGACGCGGCCGCGGCCGCGGACGAGACCGCGCTGGCCGAGGCCGGACTGCCCCGTGAGGGCGAGACCGGCCCGCGGCGCCCGCGGCACCGCGCCTCGCTGGCGCACCGGCTCTACAACGGCGAGGCCGGGCTGGACGTCGTCGGCCGCAGCCGGCTCATCTACGTGGTCACCGCGGTGGTCCTGCTGCTGTGCGTCGTCTTCATCGTCGTCCGGGGCTTCAACTTCGGCATCGACTTCGCCGGCGGCAACAGCCTGCGGCTGCCGGGCGACGCCACCCAGCTGGAGCAGGTGCAAGCGGCCGCGGAGGACGCCGGTGCCGAGGTGGCCTCGGCCCAGGTGGTCGGCGGCGACGAGCTGCTGCTGCGCACCGGGGCGCTGGACAACGACACCGAGCGGGCGGTGGTCGACGCGATCGCCGGTGCGGCCGGGGTCGAGCCGGCGCAGGTCAGCCCCGAGGCGGTCAGCCCCGAGTGGGGGCAGGACATCACCCGCCAGGCGCTCGTCGCCCTCGCCGTCTTCCTCGTGGCGGTCATCGCCTTCCTGGCGCTCCGCTTCCAGCCGAAGATGGCGGTCGGTGCGATCGCGGCGCTGCTGCACGACATCGTCGTCACCGCCGGCGTCTACGCGCTGATCGGCTTCGAGGTCACCCCCTCGACCGTCATCGGGTTCCTCACCATCCTCGGCTTCTCGCTGTACGACACCGTCGTGGTCTTCGACAAGGTCGACGAGAACGTCAAGGACCTGGACAAGTCGGCCCGGATGACCTGGGGCGAGGCGGCCAACCTGGCGGTCAACCAGACGCTGATGCGCTCGATCAACACCTCGGTGATCGCGCTGCTGCCGGTGGCCGGGTTGCTGTTCGTCGGTGCCGGCCTGCTCGGTGTCGGGACGCTCAAGGACCTCGCCCTGGTGCTGTTCGTCGGGCTGGCCGCGGGTGCCTACTCCTCGATCTTCCTGGCCACGCCGATCGTCGCGGACCTCAAGGAGCGCGAGCCCGAGGTGCAGGCGCTGCGCAGGCGGGTGCTGGCCCGCCGGTCGTCCCAGGCGCGGCAGGCCGGAGACCGGGCGACCGGGACCGGGACGGTGGCCACCGCCCGCCGCGCGGCCGGCTCCGCCCGCCGGACCGCCGGGGTCGCCCTCGCCGAGCGCGAGGAGGACCTGGGCCCGGCCCGGGCGGACGTCGTGGTGGAGTCGCCGGAGTCGGTGCGTCCCGACGACCGGCCGTCCCCGCGCCGCGGGGCGACCGCCGCGCCGCGGCCCGGGGCCCGCCCGCAGCAGCCGGGCACCCGCCGCTCCGGCGGCCGGAAGCGCCGGTGAGCACCGCGGCCGCCGCCGGCGACCTGCCGCTGGACGAGCTCATCGCCGGGCTCGCCGTCGACATCCCCGACTTCCCCGAGCCGGGCGTGGTCTTCCGGGACCTGACACCGGTGTTCGCCGACGGGCCGGCCTTCCGCCGGATGGTCGAGGGGCTGGCCGCGCCCGCCCTCGTCGACCCGCGCGCGGCCGCGGTGGCCGGCGCGGGCGCCGGCGACCCCGGCTTCGACGTGGTCGTCGGCGTCGAGGCCCGCGGCTTCCTGCTGGCCGCCGCGGTGGCGCTGGAAGCCGGCGTCGGCGTGGTGCCGGTCCGCAAGGCCGGGAAGCTGCCCCGCGAGCGGCTCTCGGCCGACTACTCGCTGGAGTACGGCACCGCGACCCTCGAGGTGCACACCGACTCCATCGCGCCGGGGCAGCGGGTGCTGGTGGTGGACGACGTGCTGGCCACCGGCGGCACCCTGGCGGCCAGCGTCTCGCTGGTCGAGGCGCTGGGTGGGGTCGTGGTGGCGGTGTCGGTGGTCATCGAGCTGGCCGGTCTCGCCGGCCGGGAGCGGCTGGTCCCGCACACCGTGCACGCGCTCTGGACCACCTGAGAGGTAGCCGACTCCCAGGTGGGGTCGCGAGCAGGCCCTCCCCGTCTAGCATGGGGAGGGTCACCCGACCGACGGCCGAGCAGGAGTCGCCATGGGCCCCGACGCTGCCACCAACGTGGCTGCCGTGCGGCCCGACGCGCCCGCACTGCCCGCGGGGGCGGGTACGCCAGAGGGCGGCGAGCGACAGCCGCTGCCCAGCCGTCCGCTGGTCCGCCGTCCGGACGACGTGGGCACCGAGCCCCCCGGTGAGCAGGACCCGCAGGGCGGCGTACCCCGGCGCCGGGTGCGCGACCGGCTGGCCCGCCGGATCGCCTCCGGCCAGCGCAGCGGGGTGGTCCGTCCCGTGCTGGAGCCGCTGGCCGCGCTGCACCGGCAGAGCCACCCGAAGGCCGACCTCGCCCTCCTGCAGCGGGCCTACGACCTCGCGGAGGCCGCGCACGCCACGCAGAAGCGCAAGAGCGGCGATCCCTACATCACCCACCCGCTGGCCGTGGCCACCATCCTGGCCGGGCTGGGCATGGACACCACGACGCTGGTCGCCGCGCTGCTGCACGACACCGTCGAGGACACCGGGCAGACGGTGGAGTCGATCACCGAGGCGTTCGGCCCGGAGGTCGCGCACCTGGTGGACGGCGTCACCAAGATCGACCGGGTCAAGCTCGGCGACGCCGCCCAGGCCGAGACCATCCGCAAGATGATCGTGGCGATGGCCCGCGACCCCCGGGTGCTGGTCATCAAGCTCGCCGACCGGCTGCACAACATGCGCACGCTGCGCTTCCTCCCGCCGGAGAAGCAGGAGAAGAAGGCGCGGGAGACGCTGGAGATCCTCGCCCCGCTGGCCCACCGGCTGGGCATGAACACCATCAAGTGGGAGCTCGAGGACCTCGCGTTCGCGACCCTCTACCCCAAGCGCTACGACGAGATCGTCCGCCTGGTGGCCGAGCGGGCGCCGTCCCGGGACACCTACCTGGCCGAGGTCACCGCCGCGGTCACCGAGCAGCTCAAGGCCGCGGGCATCCAGGCCGTCGTCACCGGCCGGCCCAAGCACTACTACTCGATCTACCAGAAGATGATCGTCCGCGGCCGGGACTTCACCGACATCTGGGACCTCGTGGGCATCCGGATCCTGGTCGACTCGGTGCGGGACTGCTACGCGGCGCTGGGCATCATGCACGCGCACTGGCAGCCGGTGCCCGGCCGCTTTAAGGACTTCGTCGCGATGCCGAAGTTCAACATGTACCAGTCGCTGCACACGACGGTCATCGGCCCGCAGGGCAAGCCGGTCGAGCTGCAGATCCGCACGCACGACATGCACCGCACCGCCGAGTACGGCATCGCCGCGCACTGGAAGTACAAGGAGAAGGCGAAGTCCGGCGGCCGCCCCGCCGCCGAGGGCCGCGGGGCCAAGACCGGGTCCCCCGACGACATGCTGTGGCTGCGCCAGCTGCTGGACTGGCAGCGGGAGGCGCAGGAGCCCGGCGAGTTCCTGGAGACGCTGCGCTACGACCTCGGTCCGCAGGAGGTCTTCGTCTTCACGCCCAAGGGCGACGTGGTCAGCCTGCCGGGCAACGCCACCCCGGTGGACTTCGCCTACGCGGTGCACACCGAGGTCGGCCACCGCTGCATCGGCGCCCGGGTCAACGGCACCCTGGTCTCGCTGGACAGCACGCTCAACAACGGCGACGTCGTCGAGATCTTCACCTCCAAGTCGCCGACCGCGGGGCCCTCGCAGGACTGGCTGGCGTTTGTCGGGTCGTCCCGCGCGCGCACCAAGATCCGCCAGTGGTTCACCAAGGAGCGCCGCGAGGACGCCGTCGAGGCGGGCAAGGAGGCGCTGACCCGGGCGATGCGCAAGGCGGGCCTGCCGCTGCAGCGGCTGCTCCGCGACGACGCGCTGGCCACCCTCGCCAAGGACCTGCGCTACGCCGACGTCACGGCGCTGTACGCCGCGGTGGGGGAGAACCAGATCTCCGCCTCGTCGATCGTCGAGAAGCTGATCGCCGCGCTGGGAGGCGCCGAGGGCGCGGTCGAGGACATCGCCGAGACGACCATCCCGATGCGCCGCCCGGCGCACCGGCGCTCCTCCGGCGGCGACCCGGGCATCGTCGTCCACGGCATGACCGACGTGTGGGCCAAGCTCGCCAAGTGCTGCACTCCGGTGCCCGGCGACGCCATCCTCGGGTTCGTGACCCGCGGCGGCGGGGTGAGCGTGCACCGCACCGACTGCACCAACGCCGCCGACCTGGAGCGCAAGCCCGAGCGGCTGGTCGAGGTGGAGTGGGCCTCCCAGCCGGGGTCGGTGTTCCTGGTGGCCATCCAGGTCGAGGCGCTCGACCGGCACCGGCTGCTCTCCGACGTCACCAAGGCGCTGGCCGACGAGCGGGTGAACATCCTGTCGGCGTCGGTGCAGACCAGCCGCGACCGGGTGGCGATCAGCCGGTTCACCTTCGAGCTGGCCGACCCCGCCCACCTGGGCGCCGTGCTGCAGACGGTGCGCAACGTGGAGGGCGTCTTCGACGTCGAGCGCGTCACCGCATAGGCGCTCTCCCCGGCGAGATCGGCGATCTCGCACGGATCCGAGCCGCGCAGCGTGCGGGTCCGGCGATCTCGCCGTCGGGCGAGGACGTCGGCGGAGGGATCGGACCGCCCGGCCGCATCAGACGACGGTGACCGACTCGATGGTCACCGGGACGTTCGGGGCGCCGCCCCCGGGGCTGGGGTCCAGGGAGCCGTCGTTGCCGTTGGCCGCCACCTCGTCGAGCACCGCGAGCCCGGCCTCGTCGACGGTGCCCACGACGGTGTACGCCGGCGGCAGCATGCTGTCGCCCCAGACGAGGAAGAACTGGCTGCCGTCGACGCCCTGGCCGCTGTTGGCCATCGCCACGGTGCCGCGCGGATAGGTCTCCGCACCGGTCACCTCGGTCGGTGAGGTGTAGGTGGGCCCGCCCGCACCGGTGCCGGTCGGGTCGCCGCACTGCAACACCTGCAGCCCCTCGCTGTCGACCTCGCGGTGGCAGGGGGTGTCGTCGAAGAAGCCCTGCTCGGTGAGGTGCACCAGGCTGGCCGCCGCGCACGGCGTGGCCGCCCGGTCCAGGGTGACGGTGAGGTCGCCGAGGTTGGTCGCCACCAGCAGGTCCGTGGTGCCGCTGGTGGGCACGACGTCCTCCGGCGGTGCCACCTCGGTGAGGTAGGGGTTCGCCGACGAGGGCTCTCCCCACGCGCAGGCGACGGTGCCCGTCCCCGCTGCGCCGCCGTCCCCGGCGTCGGTGGTGCCCCCGCCCTGCTCGCCCTCCGCGGCGGAGCCGCCGCACGCCGTCAGGGTGAGCAGCGCCCCGGTCAGGCCACCTGCGGCGCGCAGCCGTCGGCTCACGCGGCGACCGTCAGCGACTGGATCCGGACCTCCTGGGTGGGCGCGCCGTCGCCGGGCCCGTTGCTGCCGTCGTTGCCGTTGGCGGCGATGGCGTCGAGCGTGGCCAGGCCGGCCTCGTCGATGGTGCCGAGGACCGTGTAGGACGGCGGCAGCTGGCTGTCGCCGTAGACGAGGAAGAACTGGCTGCCGTCGAAGCCCTGGCCGCTGTTGGCCATCGCCACGGTGCCGCGCGGGTAGGTCTCGTCACCGGTGACCTGGGTCGGGAACTCGTAGGCCGGGCCGCCCATGCCGGTGCCGCTCGGGTCGCCGCACTGCAGCACCTTCAGGCCCTCGGAGTCGGTCTGGCGGTGGCAGACCGTGTCGTCGAAGTAGCCCTGCCCGGCCAGGTGCACCATGCTCGCCACCGCGCACGGGGCGTTGGCGTTGTCCAGGGTCAGGCCGATCGGGCCGAGGTTGGTGGTGATGTCGACCGCGGTGGTGCCCGTCGGCGTGACGTCGACCGGCGGGGTGCCGGTGTCCGCCTGCAGGTTCGGGTTCGCGGTGGTGTCGGCCGGCGTCCAGTCGCAGGTGCCGTCGCTGCCGTCGACGACCCCGGGGGTGGTCGGGGCCGGTGAGGTGGCCGTGGGCTCCGCAGCGGCGGGATCGGTGTCGTCGTCGCCGCCGATGCCGGTGATCAGCAGGACGGTGCTGACGACGAGCACGACGGCGGCGGCGGTGATCCCGATCAGCAGGTTGCGGCGGCGCTTGCGCGCCAGCTCGGCGCGGCGTTCCAGCTGACGCTGCAGGCGCCGCTGGGCGGCCTCCCGCCGCTGCTTGTTGCTCGGCACGCGTGGTACTCCTCGAGACGGACGGCTGCGGGGGGACGTCCGGGTGCGCCCGCACCCCGCTGGTCGAAGCCCCGAGTCTAGGTGCCGGACCTGACCGTTCCCCGGCAGCGGAGAGGCCCGGAGCGCCGCGGGAGCCCCGCGTAACCTGCACGGGTGCTCATCCGCTCGTTCCCGGCCGGCGCGTTCGGCACCAACTGCTACGCCGTCGCCCCCGGGCCGCGGCAGGAGTGCGTGGTGGTCGACCCCGGCATGGACGCCGTCGAGCCGCTGGCCCGGATGCTGGCCGACGACGGCCTCAAACCGGTCGCCGTCGTGCTCACCCACGGCCACCTCGACCACACCTTCTCGGTGCTGCCGGTCTGCGACGGCTACGACATCCCCGCTTACCTGCACCCCGCCGACTCCGGCATGCTCAGCGACCCGGCGCGCTGGCACGGCCCGCAGCTGGCCCCGCTGATCAGCGGCGTCGCCCTGCCCGACCCGGCCGACGTGAAGCCGCTGGACGACGGCGCGGTGCTGTCGCTGGCCGGCGTCGAGCTGACCGTGCGGCACGCGCCCGGCCACACCCGGGGCTCGGTCGTCTTCTCCCTCGACCTGGGGGAGGCGCCGGGGCTGCTGGCCGGCGACGTGCTCTTCGCCGGCTCGGTGGGCCGGGTCGACCTGCCCGGCGGGTCGTGGGAGGACATGCTGCGTTCGCTGCAGGACGTCGTCCTGCCGCTGGACGACGAGACGGTGGTGCTGCCCGGGCACGGCCCGGCGACCACGATCGGCCGGGAGCGGGCCACCAACCCGTACCTGGCCCAGGCGGCGGGCGCGCCCAAGGGGCGCGGGCTGTGAGCGCGGTCGCGAGCTCACCGGAGAGCACAGCGACGCCGCGGACGCGGCCGACGAGCGCCGACGAGGAGGGCTCGTGAGCGGGCTGACCGCCCCGAAGGGCACCTTCGACGTCCTGCCGCCGGAGTCCGACCGGTTCCTCGCCGTCCGGGAGACGCTGACCGCGCCGCTGCGGCGGGCCGGCTACGGCTACGTGGAGACGCCGGTGTTCGAGCACACCGAGGTGTTCTCCCGCGGGGTGGGCGAGTCCACCGACGTCGTGACGAAGGAGATGTACACCTTCGACGACCGCGGCGGCCGCTCGCTGACGCTGCGCCCGGAGCTCACCGCGGGCCTCATGCGGGCCTTCATCGAGCACCGGCTGCACACCGGCGCGCTGCCGGTGAAGCTGTGGACGGTCGGCTCGGCGTTCCGCTACGAGCGCCCGCAGGCCGGCCGCTACCGGCACTTCACCCAGGTCGACATGGAGGCGCTCGGCGTCGACGACCCGGCGCTGGACGCCGAGGTGGTCGCGCTCGGGGTGCAGGGCTTCCGCGACCTGGGGCTGACCGACTACGAGCTGCTGCTGACCTCGCTGGGCGACGCGACCTGCCGGCCGCAGTACCGGGAGAAGCTCGTCGCCTACCTCGACAAGCTGGACCTTGACGAGGACACCCGCCGCCGGGCGGAGATCAACCCGCTGCGGGTGCTCGACGACAAGCGCCCCGAGGTGCAGGCGCAGCTGGACGACGCGCCGCTGATGGTCGACCACCTCTCGGACTCCACCAGGGCGCACTACGACGCCGTCCGCCAGCACCTGACCGACCTCGGCGTGACCTGGACCGAGGCGCCACGGCTGGTGCGCGGGCTGGACTACTACACGAAGACGACGTTCGAGTTCGTGCACAACGGGCTCGGGGCGCAGTCGGCGATCGGCGGCGGCGGGCGCTACGACGGACTCTCGGCCGCGCTCGGCGGCCCGGACGTCTCCGGCATCGGCTACGCCGTCGGGGTCGACCGGACGCTGCTGGCGGTGCAGGCCGAGGGGCTCGACGTCGCCGCGGCGACCGGCGTGCAGGCGTTCGTCGTCCCGCTGGGCGAGGAGGCGCGGCGGGTGGCGGTGCGCCTGGTCGGGCAGCTGCGCCAGGCCGGCGTCGCGGCCGACACCGTCTACGGCGGGCGCGGGCTCAAGGGCGCGATGAAGGCGGCCGACCGGTCGGGCGCCTCGCACGTCGTCGTCATCGGCGAGCGGGACCTGGCCGAGGGCGTCGGCCAGCTCAAGGACATGCACACCGGCGAGCAGCGCCCCGTCCCGGTGGGCGAGCTGTTCGACCGAGTGCGTGCGAGCGTAGGGGAGTGACGACCATGGAGCAGCGGCCGCTCGGCCGGACGGGGGCCGACGTCAGCGTCGTCGGCCTGGGCACCTGGCAGCTGGGTGCGGACTGGGGCAACGTCGACGAGGACACCGCGCAGGACGTCCTCGACGCGGCACTGGACGCCGGGGTCACCCTGCTCGACACCGCGGACGTCTACGGCGGCGGCAGGTCGGAGGAGCGGATCCGCCGGGCGCTGGTCGCCCGCCCGGACCGGCCGTTCGTCGCCACCAAGGCCGGTCGGCAGGCCAACCCCCACACGGCCGAGCAGTACTCCCCGGAGAACCTCCGGGGCTGGATCGACCAGTCCCGGCGCAACCTCGGCGTCGACACCCTCGACCTGGTGCAGCTGCACTGCCCGCCCACGGCGGTGTACTCCGACCACCGGGTGTACGACGCGCTCGACGCGATGGTGGCCGACGGCGCGATCGCGGCCTACGGCGTCTCGGTGGAGACCGTCGCCGAGGGGCTGACCGCGCTGGAGCACCCGGGCGTGCAGACAATCCAGGTGATCCTCAACGTCTTCCGGCGCAAGCCGCTGGAGGAGCTGCTGCCCGCGGCCGTGCAGGCCGGCGTCGGCATCCTCGCCCGCGTGCCCCTGGCCAGCGGGCTGCTGACCGGCAAGTACGACGAGACGACGGCGTTCGCGCCCGACGACCACCGGAACTTCAACCGCCACGGCGAGGCCTTCGACGTCGGCGAGACCTTCTCCGGCGTGCCCTTCGAGGTCGGCGTGGCGGCCGCCCGGGAGGTCGCCGAGATCGCCGGCGACGCACCCACGGCGGCGTTCGCGCTGCGCTGGGTCATCGACCAGCCCGGCGTCACCACGGTGATCCCCGGCGCGCGGACCGTCGAGCAGGTCCGCGGCAACGTCGCGGCCGCCGGGCTGCCCCCGCTCACCGACGCCCAGCTCGCCGACCTCGAGCGCGTCTACGACGAGCGCATCCGCGCGCACGTCCACGACCGCTGGTAACCCACCCCCGAAAGGCCCTCCAGTGCTGCGCACCCACGACGCCGGAACGCTGCGCGCGTCCGACGCCGGTTCCACGGTCACCCTCGCCGGCTGGGTGGCCCGCCGCCGCGACCACGGCGGCGTGGTCTTCGTCGACCTGCGCGACGCCTCGGGCTACGTCCAGGTCGTCGTCCGCGAGGAGGAGGCCCACCACCTCCGCAACGAGTTCTGCGTGCTGGTCACCGGCGAGGTGCGCCGCCGTCCCGAGGGCAACGAGAACCCGGAGCTGCCGACCGGCGAGATCGAGGTGGCCGCGGCCGAGCTGCGGGTGCTCTCGCCGTCGGCTCCGCTGCCGTTCCCGATCGAGACCGACCAGGCGGCCTCGGACGACGTCCGCTACCGGTACCGCTACCTCGACCTGCGCCGGCAGGGTCCGGCCCGGGCGATGCGGCTCCGTTCGGAGGTCAACCGGGTCGCTCGCGGGGTCATGGCGCAGCACGGCTTCGTCGAGGTCGAGACGCCGGACCTGACCCGCTCGACACCGGAGGGGGCCCGTGACTTCGTCGTCCCGGTGCGCCTGCAGCCCGGGAAGTGGTACGCCCTGCCGCAGTCCCCGCAGCTGTTCAAGCAGCTGCTGATGATCGGCGGGCTGGAGCGCTACTACCAGATCGCGCGCTGCTTCCGGGACGAGGACTTTCGCGCCGACCGGCAGCCGGAGTTCACCCAGCTGGACTTCGAGATGAGCTTCGTCGAGCGCGACGACGTCCTGGCCGTGGTCGAGGACGTCGTCCGGGCGCTGTGGCGCGAGCTGGCCTCCTACGAGGTCCCCGAGATCCCGCGGATGAGCTACCGCGAGGCCATGGACCGGTTCGGCTCGGACAAGCCCGACCTGCGCTTCGGCATCGAGCTGACCGAGCTGACGGAGTACTTCGCGCAGACCCCGTTCCGGGTGTTCCAGGCGCCCTACGTCGGCGCGATCGTGATGCCCGGCGGCGGGTCGCAGCCGCGGCGGGCGTTCGACGCCTGGCAGGACTGGGCGAGGTCCCGCGGGCACCGGGGCCTGGCCTACGTGACCATCGCCGAGGACGGCACGCTGGGCGGGCCGGTCGCCAAGAACATCTCCGAGGAGGAGCGTTCCGGCCTGGTCGAGGCGGTCGGGGCCGCGCCCGGGGACTGCGTGTTCTTCGCCGCCGGCGCGCGCCGTCCGGCGCAGGAGCTGCTGGGTGCCGCGCGCAACGAGATCGCCCGCCGGCTGGAGCTGATCGAGCCGGGCTCGTGGTCGTTCCTCTTCGTCGTCGACTTCCCGATGTTCGAGGAGACCGAGGACGGCGACTGGACCTTCATGCACCACCCGTTCACCTCGCCCACCCCCGAGTGGCGGGACCGGTTCGCCGAGGACAGGGGCGGCGCGCTGTCCGACGCCTACGACCTGGTGTGCAACGGCAACGAACTGGCCAGCGGGTCGGTCCGCATCGCCGACCCGGACCTGCAGGAGCGGGTGTTCGAGACGCTCGGGATGTCCCGCGAGGAGGCCCGCGAGCGGTTCGGCTTCTTCCTCGAGGCCTTCGCCTACGGTCCGCCGCCGCACGCCGGCGCCGCGATCGGCTGGGACCGCACCTGCGCGCTGCTGGCCGGGGTGGACTCCATCCGCGAGGTCATCGCCTTCCCGAAGACCGGCGCGGGCTACGACCCGCTGACCGGTGCCCCGACGCCGATCACCGACGCGCAGCGCAAGGAGGCCGGCATCGACGCGATCCCCGACGAGCCGGCGCTGCCGGGCGAGCCCGGCGCCCCGGGGCCGACCGACCCCGCTCACCCCTGATGCGATGAAGGAGCGGGGCCTCCGCTCCTCGTGGGACTCCCCGGTGATGCTCGGGGTGCTCACGTCCGTTTTCGACGAGGGAGGCCCCGGGTGAGCGAAGACTACGACGGGCGGCAGTACGTCGGTATCGACCTGCACCGGCGTCGCTCGGTGCTGGTGCGCATGACCGAGGCCGGCCAGACGCTGGAGACGGTGCGCATCGTCAACGATCCCGACCGGCTGGCGGTGGTAATGGCCCGGGCCGGTGAGCGGCCGGAGGTGGTGCTGGAGGCCACCTATGGCTGGTACTGGGCCGCCGATGAGCTCGCCGAGCTCGGCGCGGTGGTGCACCTGGCGCATCCGCTGGGGGTGAAGGCGTTCTCCTACCGGCGGGTCAAGAACGACCAGCGCGACGCGGCCGACCTGGCCGATCTGCTGCGGATGGGCCGGTTGCCGGAGGCGTGGATTGCCCCGCCGGCCACCCGGGAGCTGCGTGAGCTGGTGCGCCACCGGGCCAAGCTGGTGCAGCTGCGCACGAACCTGCGCTGCCAGGTGCACGCGGTGCTGGCCGGGCAGGGTGTGGCGGTGCCGGTCAGCGATCTGTTCGGCGTCGCCGGCACGGCGCTGCTCGACCGGTGCGAGCTCACCTCGGCAGCAGCGCTGCGGGTGGCGTCGCTGCGCCGGCTGATCGCGGCCGTCGACACCGAGATCGACCAGGTGGGCAAGGTCACCGCCGCCCGGCTGCGCGCCGATGCGGGCTATCGGGCGGTGCAGACCATCCCCGGGGTCGGGCCGGTGCTGGGCGCGGTGTTCGTCGCCGAGATCGGGGACGTGACCCGCTTCGCCGGCCCGACCCGGTTGACCAGCTGGGCGGGGCTGACCCCGACGCATCATGAGTCCGACACCACCGTGCGCCGCGGGCGGATCACCAAGCAGGGCAGCCGGCTGGTGCGCTGGGCCGCGGTCGAGGCGGTGCAGCGGGCGAGCAGCCACAGCCGCCTGGGCGCGCACCGGGACCGGGTCGCCGCCCGCCGCGGCCGCAACATCGGCACCGTGGCCGCGGCACGGGAACTGGTCGAACTGGCCTTCTACGCGCTGCGCGATCACACCGTCCGCCGGCTGACCGATCACATCCTCCCTTCGGCGGCGTGATCACCGGGCCACCGCGGTCGGCGCGGGTCGCCGCTTGTCATGACCCCCACCCGTGGCGAGGTCGCCCCGTCTGATTGACCCCGCCGACCGCGTTGTCGCACCGCACTCCATGCCGCCCACCGCGGGCGGCGCAGGAATGACCGACAGCCTCCGCGGGGCCTGTCGCGCGCCGGGGGCACCGGGCGCTGGAGCCTGCCGACACCATCGCTT
Organism: Geodermatophilus sp. SYSU D01176; assembly: GCF_054050015.1. Taxonomy (NCBI): domain Bacteria; kingdom Bacillati; phylum Actinomycetota; class Actinomycetes; order Geodermatophilales; family Geodermatophilaceae; genus Geodermatophilus; species Geodermatophilus sp. SYSU D01176. The sequence goes on from NZ_JBJGYN010000002.1 coordinate 212,274, forward strand.
GGACGGAGGACCGACAGACCCCCTCTCCGCGCTGAACAGCATGCGTCGAACGGCGCCGGCATCAAGGACCACCGGCCGCTCCGCGGTCGGCCTCCGGCCGATCCTTGACCCCGACACCGCCCGTTCAACGCGCCCGACAGCCGGGCGGAGAGGGCCGAACGAACGTCAATCCCGACAAACCGACGGGGTTGACACGGCCTCCCTCCTTCAGGAATGACAGCGGTGTGCCGGTTGGTCGAGGCTTCGTGCCGTCGCGGCAGCGAGATCGCGTGATCTCGCACGGCTGAACGCCTCGAAGCGTGCGACATCGCGCGCTCTCGTCAGTTGACCACCTCCGTCAGCCAACCCGGGAACAGCTGTGAGCGGAGGGGGCCCGAGCCTTTCGCCGCCCCTGGATCCGGCGGAGCATCGCCGCGGTGGGGGTGCGCGTCGCCCTCGAGCTGGACAGCCGCACGGATGCGGAGGACGAGTACCGCATGGGTCCCGGATTGCGCAACGAGCTCCGGGCGGTCGACGTCGACGCGGTGTCCGCGGTCGACGGTGCGGTGTCCGACGGTGCCCGGCCCGGCGTCGCGGCCCCCTCGGTGGCTGGTCACCTGAGCGTCGGCGGCGTGTTCGTCACCGTCGTCTCGGCGATCCCGGACTGGATGGCCGGTGGGCCGTGGCCCATGAGGTGACCCGCACGATGGACGGCGACGCCCTCGAACTGACCGGAGCCATCGCCCGTCATGCGCAGGCCGACCGGCTGCTCCCACGCAGTCTCAGGAGATGGGGCTCGAGCTGTTCGCCGCGGAGGAGCACCGACCACCGGAGATGACCATCGGGACGGTGCCCGAGGGCGTCCGCTCCGCCGCCGTCCGCAAGGAGCTGCTGGAGCGCTCCGACCTGGGGATCGACGAGGGGAGCGGACGCCGGCAAGGCGGCGTTGGCGCTCGCGGCGCGGAAGGAGACCCTCGGTCGCTGAGCGCGGTCGACGCTGGGGCGCGGCCTCACCCGGCCGGGACCGCCCCGCTGCCGTGCTGCTCCTGCTCGCGGGAGCGGGCCCGTACCGCGGCGCGCTCCGCGCGCCAGGACAGGATGCGCTTGAGCCGGTTGGCGAGCCGGATCGCGATGTCCGGCGTGAGGACGCCGACGGCCATCAGGATCGCGGTGTAGGCCCGGTGCTGGCGCCACTGCAGGCGGATGCTGTCCCAGGCGTAGCGGAGGGCCACCCGGCGGTGTCGCAAAGCCGCCTCGGCCAGCGCCAGGCGGCCGTAGATCCGCGCCAGGCCCGGGCGTGAGCGCGCCATGTCGGGATACCGCTCGAGCAGGTAGCGGCTCGCGTCGGCGATCAGCTGCCACTGCTCCGAGAAGTACGAGGAGCGGTGGATGAGCACGCGCACCAGGGCAGCCGGGGTCACCAGAACGGGGGCGTGCAGGGTCGCGCGGAGCAGCCACTCGTGGTCCTCGGCGTAGCCACCCGGGATGTTCTCGTCGAGCAGGCCGATTTGGTCGAGCAGCGTGGAGCGGCGGATCAGCAGGGTCGAGGAGTGCACCTCCATCACCCGCGAGTCCAGGAACATCTCGTGGGGGACCTCACGCAGGTCGAGGACCCGCTCGCGGCTCCGGCCCTGCATCAGGGTGACGATTCCCGTCGAGGCGACGGAGTGGCGCGTCGACCGCAACAGGTCCGGCACCTGCTCGGTGAGCTTGGTGGGCAGCCACTCGTCGTCGTCGTCGCAGAAGGCGACGAGTTCCCCGCTGCCGGCCAGGATCCCGCAGTTGCGGGCGCCCGGGAGTCCCGGTGTCCGGGTGTTGGTGATCCCCCGGACGCTGCGTCTCTGCGGCACGCTCAAATCCGGCGGGAGGGTGGGCTCCGATTGGTCGAAGACCACGATGCACTCGATGGGACCGGCGTAGTCCTGCCGCAGGATCGCCGTCAGCGCGCGGGCCAGCAGTCGCGGGCGGTTCCGCGTCGGCACGACGACGCTGACCATCGGGTGGCCGCCCCCCGGAATGGACATCGCTCCATCTTTCCCGCAGATGGGGCGGGCGGGGCGGCACGGGGCCGTGACTGGCCCCGAACGTGGTAGACGAATTGCATGAGCGGGCGGAGCCGGGCCGTCGTGACCGGAGGGGCGGGGTTCCTCGGGAGCCACCTGTGCGCCCGGCTGCTGGCCGAGCGGTACGAGGTCGTCTGCCTGGACAACTTCCTCACCAGCGGGCCGGGGAACGTCGCGCACCTCCTGCCCTCGGAGCACTTCCGGCTCGTCCGGGCGGACGTGACCGACTACGTCCACGTCCCTGGACGCGTCGACGCCGTGCTGCACTTCGCGTCCCCGGCCTCCCCGGTGGACTACCTCAAGCTGCCGATCGAGACGCTCAAGGTGGGGAGCATCGGCACGCTGCACGCGCTCGGCCTCGCCCGGGAAAAGGGCGCCCGATTTCTGCTGGCCTCGACCAGCGAGGCCTACGGCGACCCGCAGGTCCACCCGCAGCCAGAGGGGTACTGGGGGCACGTAAACCCCGTCGGTCCCCGCGGTGTGTACGACGAGGGCAAGCGCTTCGCCGAAGCCCTCACGATGGCCTACCGCCGGACCCACGGAGTGGACACCGCGATCGCCCGCATCTTCAACACGTTCGGCCCCGGGATGCGGCCGTACGACGGACGCGCCATCCCGACGTTCATCCGGCAGGCACTCACTGGGAGCCCGATCACGGTCGCCGGTGACGGCAGCCAGACGCGGTCGGTGTGCTATGTGGACGACCTCGTCGACGGGCTCGTTCGGCTGCTGCGGTCGGATCTCGCTGGCCCGGTCAACCTGGGCAATCCGCAGGAGCTGTCGATCCTGCGGCTCGCCGAGGTGATCCGGAAGCTGTGCGGCGCCGGCGTCGAGATCGTGCCCCTCCCGCGCCCGGAGGACGATCCGACGGTGCGCCGGCCCGACATCACCCTCGCCCGCACCCGACTGGGCTGGGAACCGCGGATCAGACTGGAGGACGGCCTCCGGAGCACCATCGCCTGGTTCCGGGAGCAGCTTCCCGCCCTCACGGACGGGCGGGGGTGCTAGCTGTGCTCCTCGACCGAGAGCCTGCCCGCCGCAGGCCCCTGCGAAGAATCCTGCGCGTGACGAGGCGGGTGCCCGCGGCGGTGAGCGCGCGGGCGGAGGAGTGGCAGTGGCGGGGGAAGGACCGCGTGGCGCAGGTCCGCAGGCGCGTGCCGGAGGGCTGCGTCGGCCTGACCTTCGACGACGGTCCCCAGCCCGGCTCGACCGACCGGATCCTGGACGTGCTCGCCGAGCTCGGCGTTCGTGTCACCTTCTTCTGCGTCGGCAGGAACGCCCGGGCGCATCCGGAGCTGGTGCACCGGATCCGGGCGGGAGGGCACGCGGTGGGGTCGCACAGCATGACCCACCCCCTCCCGTGGGAGACAGCTCGGGCGCAGCTGCGGCAGGAGTACGCGGAGGGACGGCGAACGGTGTCGGAGGTACTCGGGGCCGATGTCCGGCTGTTCCGCCCACCGCACGGCCACATCGATCCCGCCGGCGCGGTGATGCTGCGCCGGCTGCCCGTGGACACCTGGCTCTGGACCGTCGATCCCACCGACTGGCGGCCGGGCGCCACGGTCGAGGAGATCGTCTCCGTGGCAGGCCGGGCCGCCTCGCGTGACGTCGTCCTGTTCCACGACTGGGTGGAGCACCCGCTGGCCGACGAGGCCCTCGACCGGTCGGCGACCATCGCCGCGCTGCCGATCGTCGTGGCGGCGATCCGGGAGCGGGGTCTGGCGCTGGAGACGCTCAGCCCATGACCCCCGCCGTCTCCGTGGTCACGATCTTCCTCGACGCCGAACGGTTCCTCGACGAGGCGATCGAGAGCGTCGTCGCCCAGACCTTCCCGGACTGGGAGCTGCTCCTCGTCGACGACGGATCGACCGACCGGAGCGGCGCGATCGCGCGGGCCTGGGCCCGCCGCCACCCCGACCGGATTCGGTACCTGGCCCACCCGGGCGGCACGAACCGCGGCATGAGCGCGTCCCGGAACCTCGGCATCGCGCACGCCCGCGCGGACCTGCTGGCCTTCCTCGACGCCGACGACGTGTGGCTGCCCGGCAAGCTCGCGGCACAGGTGCGCCTCGCCGCGGACCATCCCGAGGTGGGCATGATTTGCGGCCCTACCCAGTACTGGCACAGCTGGCAGGGCGACCCGGATGGCCGGACCGACGAGCTCCGGGAGATCGGCGTGCCCGGAGATACCGTGGTCGACCCGCCCCGGCTGCTGACCGGCCTGCTGCGTGAGCAGGTCAACGCACCGGCGACGTGCAGCGTCCTGCTCCGCCAGGATGCCGTGGCGAGCGTCGGCGGGTTCGAGGAATCCTTCCGCGGCATGTTCGAGGACCGTGCCTTCTTCGCCAAGATCTACCGCACCGTCCCGGTGTACGTGGCCAGCTCCTGGCATGACCGCTACCGCCAGCACGACGACTCCGTCTGCGCCCGTGCAGCGCGGGCCGGCACCTTCGACCCCGCCGACCTCAGCCCCGCGCACGAGGCCTTCCTGGTGTGGTTCGACGCGTACCTGCGACGCACCGGCGAGCGCCGGGCCGACGTGCTGGCGGCGATGGACGCGGCGCTCTGGCCCTACCGGCACCCCCGGCGCCACCGACTCCGGCGCCTGCGGTACGCGAGCCGCTCCTGGGCCGGGCGGTGGCGGAGACGGATCACCGGGGGACGACCGGCCGCGCACTCGCTCGCGCCCCGGCCGATCATCGGCGTCGACCTCGACGGCGACCTCGACCCGGTCCTCCCGTCGCTGCCGGCCGGTCCAGCCCCGGCCGACGTGCTGCTCCTCCTGTGGTCGGGCGGCGTGCCGGTCGGGCAGCTCGTCGTGCCGGCCACGCAGCTGCCGCTCTCCCGGGCCGACGCGCGCCTGGCCGCGGCCCGGGACGAGGCGGCGGCCGGTCCCGGCCGGGCAGCCGCACCGCTCCCGGGAGCCGCCGACGACGTCACGGTCGTCATCTGCACGCGGGACCGGCCGGAATGGCTGGCCCGCTGCCTCGCGGCCCTCGGTCGCTCCATCGTGCCCCCGGCCGAGGTCGTGGTGGTCGACAACGCGCCGTCGTCCGCGGCCACCCGCGAGCTGGTGGATCGGATGCCGGGCGTCCGGTACGTCCTGGAGCCACGGCCCGGCCTGGACATCGCCCGCAACACGGGCCTGCGAGCGGCGACAACGGAGTTCGTCGCCTACACCGACGACGACGCCGAGCCGCACCCCGACTGGACGTGGCGGACGCGTCGGGCCTTCGACGACGCCTCGATCACGGCGGTCACCGGGCTGGTGCTGCCCGCCGAGCTGGACACCGACGCGCAGGTGCTCTTCGAGGACCACGCCGGGTTCGGGCGGGGGTTCGCGCGCCGGGACTTCGGCCCAGAGTTCCTGACCCGCCACCGGCGCGGAGCGCCGGTCTGGGAGATCGGCGCCGGGGCGAACATGGCCTTCCGCCGGAGCGCCGTGGCGGCCCTCGGAGGGTTCGACGAGCGGCTGGACGTCGGCGCCGCGGGGTGCAGCGGTGACTCTGAGATGTGGTACCGGCTGCTCGCGTCCGGGGGCCGGTGCCGCTACGAACCCTCGGCGGTCGTGCGCCACCACCACCGGCGCACCCACGAGGAGCTGCTGCGGCAGATGTACTTCTACATGCGCGGGCACGCGTGTGCGCTGCTCGTGCAGTTCGAGCGGCACCGGGGGCGCAGCAACCTCGTCCGCCTGTTCCTCGTCCTGCCGAGGTGGTACGCCACGACCGCGGCGAAGGCCCTGCTGCGCCGGCTCCGGGGTGCGCCCCGTGCCGCGGACGCCCTGCTGGCACCCCAGGTGCGCGGCTGCCTGGCCGGGGTGCTGTTCTACCTACGCACCAGGCGCCCGACCGCGATGACGGAGCCGAACCGACGACGGGGGACGCCATGCCCGGGGACCGCCGGTGGCCGAAGCTGGCCGCCCGCGTCCTGCCCGGCTCGCTGAAGCTCCGGCTCGGGGCGACCGTGCTCGGCCGGCACTACCGGCCCCCGGTGGGCGCGGTCCGGTTCGGGGACCTGCGCCGGACGTCCCCGTCGAGCCGGCAGTTCCGCTTCGACGGGCCTTCCGTCGACCGGTACTACACGGAGGAGTGCTGACCAAGCGTGGCGCCGACATCCGGGGCCGGGTCCTGGAGGTGTGGGACGACAGCTCCACCCGCGTTTCGGTGGTGCCGGCGTCACCAACGCGGAGATGCTCCACCTCTACGGCGGCAGTCCCCCGGCCCCGGACATCGCCGACCTGGCCGTGGCGCTCAGCGCCTCGCGGGCGTTGCGGTGCCCACCCAGCACGAAGTGCTTGCTCGCCCGGGTCAGCTCGACGCGGTCCATCGCTTCAGATCACGTCCGCGAAGGTCCGCTGGGCTCGCCGGAAGACCGCAGCCCCCGGCCAGCAGGACGGCGACCGTGACCAGGGAGACGGCGAGCGACCAGCCGGGCCACGTGACTCCCAGCAGCGACCACCGCCCGACCCCGATGACCCCGTCAGGGGGTTCACGGCGAAGGCCAGTTCCCGCCGGCCCGACAGCAGAGTGCTGGGGTAGGCGACCGGGCTCAGGAACAGCCACAGTTGCAGCAGCGGGACGATGGCGTGCTGGACGTCGCGGTACCGGACGTTGAGCGTCGACAGCCACAGGAGACGCTGAACGCCGTCAGAACCGGGAGGAGCAGCGACATCGGGACGGCGAGCACCCGCCAGGTCGGCGCGGCGCCGTCATGCAGGATGGGCAGACCGACCAGCAGCAGGAACACCCCGAGGTCGACCACCGGCGGCAGGAGGGCGCCGGCCGGCGCGGCGAGACGGGGGCAGTACACCTTCGTGATCGGGGCGAAGTCGCCGACGAGCACCGTGCTCGCCCAGGCGACGGCGCTGGAGGAGTAGGTGCAGGGGACCAGGCCCGTCAGCGCGAACAGCGGGTAGGGAAGCCGTGGCCGATGCCGGCCAACTCGTCGAAGACCAGGGTGAAGGCGGCCACGACCGCGATCGGCTGCACCAGGACCCAGGCCACCCTCAGCGCGACCTCTTTCGTAACGGACTCGAGCTCGCGGAGTGCGAAGAACCCGACCAGCTCGCGGGCGCGCCACAATCCGGCGAGGGGTCGCGCGCAGGTCTGACCCCAGGGCGTTCTCCACCCACTCCGTCGTGCGCCCCGGGGGAACCCGCCGGACAGTTGACCAACGCGCACCCGGCTCCCGGTGCTCACGCGCGCCCGGAAGCGCGCCGCGGCCGGGGTCAGCGGCATGATGGCCGCGTGTTCGGCCGATCCCGCAGGTGCCGTGGCTGACCCCGCGCCCCGAGTGACCGTGGTCATCCCGACGAGGAACCGCCGGGCGCTCCTCCGGACCACCCTCGCCGGCGTCCTGGCCCAGACCGACGTCGACCTGGAGGTCGTCGTCGTGGACGACGGCTCCACGGACGGGACCGGCGACGCCGTCGCGGCGCTGTGCGATGCCCGCGTCCGCGTCCTGCGGGAGGAGACCTCGCGGGGTGTCGTCGCGGCCCGCAACCGGGCGTTGTCCGCGTCCCGGGGCACCTGGGTCGGGTTCTGCGACGATGACGACCTGTGGGCGCCCGAGAAGCTCGCGGCGCAGCTTCGTGCCGCCGAGGCGGCGGAGCGGCACTGGGCGGTCGCGGGGGTCGTGGGCTTCGAGCCCGACGGCACCGTGCGCTATCGCACCGTCCCGCCGCCGGACGAGGAACTCACTGCTCTGCTGCCCTGGTGGAACACGGTGCCGGGCGGATGCTCCAACGTGGTGGCGCGGCGACGGCTGGTCGAGGAGGCTGGTGGTTTCGATCGCCGATTCCGCGTGCTGGCGGACTGGGAGCTGTGGATCCGGCTGGCGCGCCTCGGCGCACCGGCCACGGTGGACGCCCCACTGGTGGGCTACCGCATGCACGCGGCCAACATGTCCACCTCGTCGGACGGCGTGCTCGCGGAGCTGCGGCTGATCGAGGAGCTCTCCGCCGACCTGCGCGGCGGCCGTCCCCTCGATGCGGCCTGGTTCCACCGCTGGATGGCGTCCTCGCTTCGGCGGGGCGGCCACCGCCGGGCCGCGGCCGCGGAGTTCTGGCGAGCCGCCTCGCTGCGGGATCCGACGCCGCTGCTGCGCTCGTTGGCCAGCGTCGCCGTCCCCGAGTCCGGCTGGGCTCTGGCCCGACGTCTCCGGAAGAGACGGCCCGGGATCGCGACACCGCCGTGGCTGGGCGACCTGCTGGGCGCGGAGCGGCGGCAGGCACTCGACCGCACGACGTAGGGGCGGGTCAGTCCGAAGTGTTCAGGCGGGCGAGCTGCTCGGGGGTCAGCTGCAGGTCCGCGGCGGCCGCGGAGTCCTCGATGGACGACGGCCGGGAGGCCCCCGGGATCGGGATCACGACCTCGGACTGCGCCAGGTGCCAGACCAGCGTCACCTGGTACACCGACGCGCCGAGCTCCTCGGCGACCTCCGTGAACGCCGGCGCGGACGACTCCAGCGACCCGGCCGCCGACACCCCGCCGAAGGGGCTCCACGGCAGGAACGCCAGCCCGTGCCCCTCGCAGTGGGCGATCTCGTCGGCGGAGAACCGCCAGCCGGGGGAGAACTGGTTCTGCACGCTCACCAGCGCCGGGCCGACGATCGAGCGGGCCACGTCGATCTGCGCGACGTCGGCGTTGGAGATGCCGACCGTGCGCACCAGCCCGTCGTCGGCCAGCTGCCGCAGCGCGCCCATCGACTCCTCCCACGGGGTGTCCGGGTCGGGCCGGTGGAACTGGTAGAGGCCGATCGCGTCGACGCCCAGCCGGCGCAGCGAGTCCTCGCACGCCTTGCGGAGGTAGCCGGGGGAGCCGTCGAGCTCCCAGTCGGTGCCGCGCCGGGTGTGCCCGCCCTTGGTGGCGACCAGCACACCGGAGGTGTCGCCGCCGTAGGCGGCCAGGGCCGCGGCCACCAGCTCCTCGTTGTGGCCGAACTCCGCCTCGTCGCGGGCGTAGGCGTCGGCGGTGTCGATCAGCGTCACGCCCGCGTCCAGGGCGGCGTGGACGACGGCGATCGCCTCCTCCCGCGACGGCCGGTCGTCCTTGGTCGACAAGGGCATCGCCCCCAGGCCGATGGCGCCGACGGTGCGGTCTCCGATGCGTCGTTGCTGCACGGGGTCTGTCGTGCCCCGCGGGTAGCGTTCGCAAGCGTGAGCGGACAGGCGCGTGAGCATCCCAGGGAGCGCCCGAGCCGACAGGGAGTGAGCATCGCAGCGAGCTCTGCGAGCGAGGAGCGGAGCGACCGCGGAGGCGAGTCATGACGCAGCGACCGAGGAGCGGAGCGCGCCGCGGGAGCGGACCGAGGGCGTCGTGACTTCGCTGTTCGACGAGCCGGAGCAGGACAACTCGGGCGTCGACCCGGGGGCGCCGCTCGCCGTCCGCATGCGGCCGCGGTCGCTGGACGAGGTCGTCGGCCAGTCGCACCTGCTGGGCCCGCGCGCGCCGCTGCGCCGGCTCGTCGAGGGCGACGAGCCGATGTCGCTGGTCCTCTACGGCCCGCCGGGCACCGGCAAGACGACGCTGGCGCACGTCATCTCGCTGGCCACCAAGCGGCAGTTCGTGCAGCTGTCGGCCCTCGACGCCGGCGTCAAGGAGGTCCGGGCGGTCATCGCGGGGGCCAAGCGCGAGCTCACCTACGCCGGCCGGCGCACCGTGCTGTTCATCGACGAGGTGCACCGCTTCTCCAAGACCCAGCAGGACAGCCTGCTGTCGGCGGTCGAGGACCGGATCGTCAGCCTCATCGCCGCGACCACCGAGAACCCCTTCTTCTCCGTCGTCAGCCCGCTGCTGAGCCGCAGCCTGGTGCTGGCGCTGCAGCCGCTGGGGGACGACGACGTCCGCTCGCTGCTGCGCCGTGCGCTGACCAGTGACCGCGGGCTGGACGGCGCGGTCACGCTGAGCCCGGAGGCGGAGGAGCACCTGGTCCGCATCGCCGGCGGGGACGGGCGCAAGGCGCTGACCGCGCTGGAGTCCGGCGCCGGTGCCGCGCTGGCGGCCGGGGGGACGCGGATCGACCTGCCGACCCTGGAGACGGCGGTGGCGCAGGCCGCGGTGCGCTACGACCGGTCCGGCGACCAGCACTACGACGTCGCCAGCGCGCTGATCAAGTCCATCCGCGGCAGTGACGTCGACGCCGCGCTGCACTACCTGGCGCGCATGGTCGAGGCGGGCGAGGACCCGCGCTTCATCGCCCGCCGGCTGGTCATCTCGGCCAGCGAGGACATCGGCATGGCCGACCCGACGGCGCTGCAGACCGCGGTCGCCGCCGCCGAGGCGGTGGCCTTCATCGGCATGCCGGAGGGCCACTTCCCGCTGGCGCAGGCCGTCGTCCACCTGGCGACGGCGCCGAAGTCCAACGCGGTCACCGTGGCCATGGGCGAGTCCGTCGCCGACGTCCGCGCCGGCCTGGCCGGACCGGTGCCGCCCGGCCTGCGCGACGCGCACTACGCGGGGGCCAAGAAGCTCGGCCACGGCGGCACCTACGTGTACCCGCACGCCCACCCCGACGGCGTGGTGCCGCAGCAGTACCCGCCGGACGCCCTGGTGGGTAAGGACTACTACCGGCCGACCAACCGCGGGGCGGAGGCGACGATCGGGGCGCGGCTGGCCAAGCTGCGCGCGATCGTCCGGCGCGGCCGCTGAGTCCCGGCGGGGCACGGACGGCCTCCGTAGGCCGCGACTACTGTGACCACGCCGGGCCGACGCCCGCCGGCGGCGACCGGCGGGGGCCCGGACGCCGAGATCGACCGTTGCGCCGCGGAAGTGCGGCAGATGAACCAGGAGGACCGGGTGTCCGCAGGAGAGTGGGCCGGACTGATCGCAGCGCTGGCGCTGGTGCTGCTGGTGGTGCTGCTCGCCGTCCCGATCCTCAAGCTGGGTCGCACGCTGGACGAGGCGACGCTGACGATCCGCCAGACCCGGGAGCAGAGCGGCCCGATCCTGAGCCAGGCGTCGACGACGGTGGCCCACGTCAACAGCAACCTGGAGCGGGTCGACGACATCACCGGCAACGCCGCCAACGTCTCGAGCAACGTCGCCGCCCTCACCAGCGTCGTCGCCGCCACGCTCGGCAGCCCGCTGATCAAGGTGGCCGCGTTCAGCTACGGCGTCCGCAGCGCCGCCCGCAAGCGGCGCGAGGGCCAGGCCATCGCCGAGGCCGCCGCCCGCGACAAGGCCGCGCGCCGCTCCCGCCGCGCCGCCCGGCGGGCCGCCTGATGCGCCGGCTGTTCTGGCTGGCCATGGGCATCACCATCGGCGCCCTCGTCGTCCGCAAGCTGTCCGCGGCCGCGGAGAAGATGACCCCGGCCGGCATCGGCGCCTCCATCGCCGAGGGGCTGCGCGACCTGGCCGACGCCATCGGCGACTTCGGCGCCGACGTGCGTGCGGCGATGGCCGAGCGGGAGGGGGAGCTGCGGGCCGGCACCGGCCTGGACGCCCCGCTGCCCGAGGCCGGCCAGGCGCAGCTGCCCGGCCGGCACGCCACCGACCGCTGAGCGTCGCGGGACGCCGCGACCCCGACGACCGAGCCCCCACACGAGTAGGACATGCAGACCGCCGAGATCCGCCGCCGCTTCCTCGAGCACTTCGCCCAGCGCGGGCACACCGTCGTCCCCAGTGCCTCGCTGGTCTCCCCGGACCCGTCCCTGCTGTTCACCGTCGCCGGGATGGTGCCGTTCATCCCGTACCTGACCGGCCGGGAGCCGGCGCCCTACCCGCGGGCCACCAGCGTGCAGAAGTGCGTGCGCACCCTCGACATCGAGGAGGTGGGCAAGACCACCCGCCACGGCACGTTCTTCCAGATGAACGGCAACTTCTCCTTCGGCGACTACTTCAAGGAGGGGGCGATCCAGCACGCCTGGGAGCTGGTCACCGGCCCCGTGGACGACGGCGGGCTGGGCTTCGACCCGGAGCGGATCTGGGTCACCGTCTACCTGGACGACGACGAGGCCGCCGAGGCGTGGCACCGGATCGCGGGTCTCCCGGTCGAGCGGATCCAGCGGCTGGGCAAGAAGGACAACTACTGGCACACCGGCCAGCCCGGCCCCGGCGGTCCGTGCAGCGAGATCTACTTCGACCGCGGCCCGCAGTTCGGCCCCGACGGAGGCCCGCTGGTCGACACGGCCGGTGACCGGTTCCTGGAGATCTGGAACCTCGTCTTCATGCAGTACGAGCTCACCGACGTCCGGAGCAAGGAGGACTTCCGGATCGTCGGCGAGCTGCCGAAGAAGAACATCGACACCGGCATGGGCCTGGAGCGGGTGGCCTACCTGCTGCAGGGCGTCGACAACATGTACGAGATCGACGAGGTCGCCCCGGTGCTGCACCGGGCCGCCGAGCTGGCCGGGGTCACCTACGGCCGCGAGCACGGCGACGACGTCCGGCTGCGGGTCGTGGCCGACCACGTGCGCAGCGGGCTGATGCTCATCGGCGACGGCGTCACCCCCGGCAACGAGGGCCGCGGCTACATCCTGCGCCGGCTGCTGCGCCGCGCCGTCCGGTCGATGAAGCTGCTCGGCGTCGACGAGTCGACCCTGCCGGAGCTGCTGCCCGTGTCCAGGGACGCGATGAAGGCCAGCTACCCGGAGCTGGAGGCCGACTTCGCCCGCATCTCCGCCGTCGCCTACGCCGAGGAGGAGGCGTTCCGGCGCACGCTGACCTCCGGGACGGCGCTGTTCGACACCGCCGTGCGCGAGGCCCAGGCCGCGGGGACGCCGGCCCTCTCCGGCGAGCAGGCATTCTCCCTGCACGACACCTACGGCTTCCCGATCGACGTCACCCTCGAGATGGCCGCCGAGCAGGGCGTGCGCGTCGACGAGGAGGGCTTCCGCGCGCTCATGCAGCAGCAGCGCGACCGGGCCCGCGCCGACGCCCGCGCCAAGAAGACCGGTTCGGTCGACGTCCTGGCCTACCGCCGGCTGCTGGCCGACCACGGCCCCACCGACTGGCGGGCCTACGACACGCTGCGCACCGACTCCCGGGTGCTCGGGCTGGTCGCCGAGCTGGCCGCCGAGGAGGGCGCGCCCAGCACGCCGGCCGGTCCCGGCGAGATCACCCGCGTGGTGCTGGACCGGACGCCGTTCTACGCCGAGTCCGGCGGCCAGGTCGCCGATGCCGGCGTCCTGACCTGGGACGGCGGGCGCGCCGAGGTGCTCGACGTGCAGCGGCCGGTCAAGGGCCTGATCGCCCACCAGGTGCGGGTGCTCGAGGGCGAGCTCCGCGAGGGCGCCGAGCTGACCGCCGAGGTCGACCGCGAGTGGCGGCTGTCGGCCTGCCAGGCGCACTCGGGCACCCACGTGGTGCACGCCGCGCTGCGCCAGGTGCTCGGCCCGCAGGCGCTGCAGTCGGGCTCCTACAACCGCCCGGGCTACCTGCGGCTGGACTTCGCCTGGCAGGGCGCGCTGACCCAGCAGCAGCGACACGACATCGAGGACGTCGCCAACGCCGCCGTCCGCGCCGACCACCGGGTCAGCGCCACCTACATGTCGCTGCCCGAGGCCCAGGCGATCGGCGCGCTGGCGCTGTTCGGCGAGACCTACGGCGAGCAGGTCCGGGTCGTCGAGATCGGCGGGCCCTGGTCGCGCGAGCTCTGCGGTGGCACCCACGTGCAGGGCAGCGCGCAGATCGGCACCCTGGCGCTGACCGGCGAGTCCTCGGTGGGCTCGGGCTCGCGCCGGGTGGAGGCCGTCGTCGGCCTGGAGGGCTTCCGCTACCTGGCCCGCGAGCGCGACCTGGTGCGCCAGCTCGGCGAGCTGCTCAAGACCCCGACCGACGACGTCCTGGAGCGGGTCAGCGCCATGCTCGCCCGGCTGCGCGACGTCGACAAGGAGCTGGCCGAGCTGCGCTCCCAGCAGACCCTGGCCGCGGCCGGGGAGCTGGCCGCCGGGGCCCGCGACGTCGGCGGGGTGGCCCTGGTCACCAGCGCGCCGGGCGGACTCGGCGGCGGGGACCTGCGCACACTGGCCCTCGACGTCCGCGGCCGGCTGCCGGCCGACCGTCCGGCGGTGGTCTTGCTCGCGTCCGAGTCGGGGGGCAAGGTGGCTCTGGTGGCGGCCCTCAACCCGGCCGCACAGGAGCGCGGGTTGTCGGCCAGCGACGTGCTGCGGGCGGCAGCGGCCCCCGTCGGCGGACGTGGCGGAGGCAAGCCAGACGTGGCCCAGGGGGGCGGTACCGACCCCGCGGGCATCCCAGCGGCCCTGCAGGCCGGCGAACAGGCGGTCGCGACCGCCGCAGGGAGGTGAGCGGAGTGCCCGACCAGCACCCCGACCAGACCGGTCCGGCGGGCGAGCGCCCGATGCAGGGGCGGCCCGCCGTCCCCCCGTCGCGGCCGCGCGCCACGCCGCCCACCCCGCCGCGGCAGCCGGTCCACCACGCGACCGAGCAGATCGACCTGCGCGCCGGCTTCCCGCCGGTGCGGCACGAGACCGCCCAGATCGACCTCTCCGGCGGGCTGCCCGGCGGCCTGCCGATCCCGCCGCGCCCGAGGCGGCAGGGCCGCCGGCTGGGCGTCGACGTCGGCACCGTGCGCGTCGGGCTGGCGATCTCCGACCCGACCGGCACCCTGGCCAGCCCGCTGGAGACGGTGCAGCGGGCCCGGGACGAGTCCGACCTCGACCGGATCGCCGCCCTCGTCGCGGAACACGAGGTGACAGAGGTGGTCGTGGGGGAGCCGAGGCACCTCTCGGGTGCGTCGGGCGCCTCGGCGAAGGACGCGCGTGCCTACTCTCGGGCACTCGCCGGGCGCATCGGCCCGGTGCCCGTGCACCTCGTCGACGAAAGGCTCTCCACCGTGACCGCAGCCAGTTCCCTCCGGGCGAACGGTCTGGACAGCCGCCGCCAGCGTTCGGTGATCGACCAGGCCGCGGCCGTCGTGATCCTCCAGGCCTATCTGGACGCGCAGCGGGAGCGCTCGTGAGCGACCCGACCCCGCCGGGACGGCGGGGTCGGCACGCCTCCCCGGACACCCCGAGCGGCGTGCCCGCGTCCGCGTGGCTGGCCTCCATGCCCAACCAGCCCCCCCGCCCGCGCCGCCGCCGGGCCGAAGCCGACCCAGGCACCGGACCGCTGCGCGGCCCGCTGCTCGACGTCGGCGAGCCGCGGTCCGACCGCCCGCCGCACCCCTCCGAGCCGCTGCCCGACCTGCCGCCGCGACCCGAGAGCGCCTGGTCCCGGCTGTCCCGCCGCTCCGACGCCCCCGCCGACGACGCCACGGTGGGGCTCGGCGCCGTCCCCGCCGTCCCGGGGGTGCACGAGGCCGGGACCCACGCGCACGACGTCGACCCGCACGGGTGGGACGACGCCGACTCGACCGGCGGCCTGGAGGTGCTCGGCGCCTCCGGCTCCGAGGACGTCCGCCGCCGGCGCCGCGGCCGGCGCGCCGAGCCGCAGCACGACGAGCCCTGGCACGACGAGCACGAGCCCGGTCCCGACGACGGGCCGCCCCGCGGCGGGAGCGGCTCCGGCCGGCCGCGGCGCCGGCGCAGCCCGCTCGCGGTCATCCTGTCGCTGCTCGTCCTCGCCGGCCTCGTGGGCGGCATCTTCTACGGCGGCAAGGCGCTCATCGGCCTGGTCAACCCCGGCGGTGAGGACTACACCGGGCAGGGCAGCGGCACCGTCGAGGTGCGGGTCTCCTCCGGCGACACGCTCAGCGACATCGCCCGCACCCTCGTGGCCGAGGGCGTCATCGCCTCGCCCGGCCCGTTCGTCGACGCTGCCGAGAACGAGCCGGCCGCGACCGGCATCCAGCCCGGCGTCTACGCGCTGCGCTCGCAGATGAGCGGCGCGGCCGCCCTCGACCTGCTGCTGGACCCCGCGGCCCGCCAGGTCACCCGCGTGACGGTGCGCGAGGGGCTCACCGTGGCCGCCACCCTGGCGCTGCTGTCCGAGGAGACCGGGACGCCGCTGCCCGAGCTGCAGGCCGTCGCGGCCGACCCCGCCGCGATCGGGCTGCCGGCCTACGCCAACGGGATGCTCGAGGGCTTCCTCTTCCCGGCCACCTACGACATCGAGCCCGACGACACCCCCGCGGACGTGCTCGCCGGCATGGTGGCCCGGACCGACCAGGCGCTCGACGCGCTCGGCGTGCCCGAGGCCGACCGGCTGACCGTGCTCACCAAGGCCAGCATCGTGCAGGCCGAGGCCGCCTCGCCCGAGGACATGGCCATGGTGGCCCGCGTCCTGGAGAACCGGCTGGCCGACGGCATGCCGCTGCAGCTGGACACCACGGTGAACTACGCCAACGGCAAGTCCGGGATCACCACCACGCCCGAGGACCGCGCCAACCCCTCGCCGTACAACACCTACGTCCACGCCGGCCTCCCGCCGGGCGCGATCGGCAACCCCGGCGAGCAGGCCATCCAGGCGGTGCTCGCGCCGACCCCGGGCGACTGGCGCTTCTTCGTCGTCATCGACCCGGACACCGGTGAGACCCGCTTCGCGCGCACCGCCGAGGAGCACCAGCAGAACGTGCTGCTGTTCCAGCAGTGGCTGCGCGAGCAGCCGGGCGGGTGAGGGCCGCCGTCCTCGGCCGCCCGGTGGGGCACTCGCTGTCCCCGCTGCTGCACCGGGCCGCCTACGCGGCGCTGGGCCTCGACGACTGGAGCTACGACGCCCTCGACGTCGGCGCGGAGGACCTGCCGGTGCTGCTCGCCGGGCTTGGCGAGGAGTGGCGCGGCTTCTCGGTGACCATGCCGTGCAAGCAGGCGGCGGTGGACGTCGCCGACGTGGTGGAGCCGCTGCCGCGCCTGCTGCACGCGGCCAACACGCTGGTGCGCACCGAGGCCGGCTGGCGGGCGGAGAACACCGACGTCCTCGGTGTCGGCACCACCCTGCAGCAGGCCGGGGTCACCTCGGTGGACCGGGCCGCGATCGTCGGCGCCGGGGGGACGGCGGCGGCCGCGGCGGTCGCGCTCGCGTCCCTCGGCGCCGGGCACGTCGACGTCGTCGTCCGCGAGCCGGGCCGGGCCGCGGACCTGCTGCGCGTCCTGGACACCCTCGGGATCGCCACGACGGTGGTGTCGCTGTCCTCGGCCGTGGTCGACGCCGAGGTCGTGGTGAGCACCGTGCCGGTCGGCGGCCAGCCGGCCGTCGCGCGATTGCCCTGGACGGCGGGACAGACCGTCCTCGACGTGCTCTACGACCCCTGGCCGACACCGCTGGCCACGGCCGTCACCGAGGTCGGCGGCACCGCCGTCGGCGGCCTCGAGGTGCTGTTCTGGCAGGCCACCGCGCAGGTCGAGCTCATGACCGGGCAGCCCGCGCCGCTGGTGGCGATGCGGGGCGCGCTCGACGCCGCCGTCGGTCCCCGCTGACCGGCGTGCCCGCCGCGGACGTCCCGGCCGGCGCCGTCGCCGTCCTCGCGCTCGCCGGCGGCCTGCTGCTCGGGCCGTGGCTGGCCCGGGTGTCGGTCCGGCTGGCCCGGCGGGACCGCGCGGCCGGCGCCGGCGCGCGGCGCACCGCGCTCACCGTCGTCCTGGCCGCGCTGGCCCTGGCCGGCGCGCTGCTGGCCGGCGGCGTGCGACCGGGCACCGTCGCGCTGGCCTGGGCCGGCCTCGCCGGGGTGGTCCTCGCCCAGGTCGACCTCGCCGTCCACCGGCTGCCCGACCGGGTGACCGTGCCGGCGTACGCCGCGGTGGCCACGGCGCTGGCCGTCGACGCGGTCGCGCTCGGCACCTGGCCGGCGCTGCTGCGCGCGACCCTCGCCGGTGCGGTCGCGTTCGGGCTGGCCGCGGTCGCCGCCGTCGTCTCCCCGCGAGGGCTGGGGTTCGGCGACGTGAAGCTGCTGGGCCTGCTCGGCCTGGTGCTGGGGTGGGTCGGCTGGGGTGCGCTGCTGGCCGGGGTGTTCCTCGGCCTGGTGACCGGGGCCGCGGCGTCCCTGACGCTGATCGCGGCCGGGCGGGCCGGCTGGCGCACCGCGCTGCCGTTCGGGCCGCCGCTGCTGGTGGGGGCCGTCCTGGCGCTCGCTCTGCAGGGGCACGCGCTGCCCTGAAGGAGGACCCCGTCCTCCCCACCTCCGCGGGCTCAGCAGAAGGACCCTCCTGCCTCCCGCCACTCGCAGGCTCGCGGCGGGCCCCTGCAGGAGGGCCGCCGGGACGGGGCCACCCGACTGGCACAATCGCGGTCATGTTGCGCTGGCTGACCGCCGGTGAGTCGCACGGCCAGCAGCTCACCGCCATCCTCGAGGGCCTCCCCGCCGGCGTGCAGGTCACGACGCCCGACCTCGACGTCGACCTCGCCCGCCGCCGCCTCGGCCACGGCCGCGGAGCGCGGATGTCCTTCGAGCAGGACGTCGTCACGCTGACCGGAGGCGTCCGGCACGGGGTGACCCAGGGTGGGCCGATCGCCGTGCAGGTGGGCAACACCGAGTGGCCGAAGTGGCAGACGGTCATGTCCGCCGACCCGGTGGACCCCGAGGTGCTCGCCCGCCAGGCCCGCAACGCGCCGCTCACCCGCCCGCGGCCGGGTCACGCCGACCTGCCGGGCATGCAGAAGTACGGCTTCGACGACGCCCGGCCGGTGCTGGAGCGGGCCAGCGCCCGGGAGACCGCGGCCCGCGTCGCCCTCGGCGCGATCGCGCGGGCGTTCCTGCGCCAGGCCCTCGACGTCGAGGTGGTCAGCCACGTGGTCGGCATCGGCCCGGTCGTCGTCCCCGACGGGGTGGTCCCCGGGCCGGGGGACAACCCGCGGATCGACGAGGACCCGGTGCGCTGCGCGGACCCCGCGACCAGCGCGCTCATGGTGGCCGAGGTCGACGACGCCCGGAAGAACGGCGACACCCTCGGCGGCGTCGTCGAGGTGGTCGTGCACGGGCTGCCGCCGGGCCTGGGCAGCCACGTGCACTGGGACCGCCGGCTGGACTCCCGGCTGGCCGCCGCGCTCATGGGCGTGCAGTCGGTCAAGGCCGTGGAGGTCGGCGACGGGCTGGAGACCGCCCGCCGCCGTGGCTCGGTCGCCCACGACGAGATCGGACTGGTCGAGTCCGCGGACGGGCAACACCGCATCCAGCGGCTCTCCGACCGTGCCGGCGGCATCGAGGGCGGGATGACCAACGGCGAGGTGCTGCGGGTGCGCGCCGCGATGAAGCCGATCTCGACGGTGCCGCGGGCGCTGGCCACCGTCGACGTCGCCACCGGCGAGCCCGCCGTCGCGATCAACCAGCGCAGCGACGCCTGCGCGGTGCCCCGCGGCGCCGTCGTGATGGAGGCGATGGTGGCGCTGGTGCTGGCCGATGCCGCCCTGGAGAAGTTCGGCGGCGACTCGGTGGCCGAGACCCGCCGCAACGCGCGCGCCTACCTCGACGCGCTGACGGTCCGATGAGCTCCGCCGAACCCGGGACCCCCGCCGGTCCGATGGGCTCCGCCGCGCGCCGCCCGGTGCTGGTCCTGGTCGGGCCGCCGTCCTCCGGCAAGACGACCGTCGGCACCGCGCTGGCCGGCCGGCTCGGCATCCCGTTCCGCGACACCGACTCCGACGTCGAGGCCGGCACCGGCAAGCGGGTGGCCGACCTGTTCGTCGACCTCGGCGAGGCGCACTTCCGGGCCCTGGAGGAGCAGGCCGTGGCCGTCGCGCTCGAGGAGCACGACGGGATCCTGGCCCTCGGCGGCGGCGCGGTGCTCAGCGCGGTCACCCGCGAGCGGCTGACCGCCTACACCCGCGCGGGCGGCACCGTCGTCTGGCTGGACGTCGACCTGGCCTCGGCCGCCGAGCGGGTCGGCCTGGGCCGCAGCCGCCCGGTGCTCGGCCTCAACCCGCGGGCCACGCTGCGCACCCTGCTCGCCGCCCGGGCGCCGCTGTACGCCGAGGTCGCCACCGTCACCGTGACCACCGGCGGCCGCGAGCCCGGCGAGGTCGTCGACGAGGTGGCCGCGGCCGTCCCGGCACGGGCCGCGCAGTGAGGCGGGTGACCGTCCCCGGCGAGCGGGCCTACGACGTCGTCATCGGGCCCGGCGCGCACCACGAGCTGGGCGGCCTGACCACCGACGTGCTCGACGGCGCCGCCCGCGCCGCCGTCGTGCACGCCCCGCCGCTGGCCGGGCTGGCCGGCGCGCTGGTGGAGACGCTGCAGACCTCCGGCGTGGCGGCCGAGGCCGTCGTCGTCCCCGACGGGGAGGCCGCCAAGACCGCCGCGGTCGCCGCCGACCTGTGGGAGGAGTTCGGCCGGCTGGGGCTGACCCGGTCCGACGCCGTCGTCGGCGTGGGCGGCGGCGCGGTCACCGACCTCGCCGGCTTCGTCGCCGCGACCTGGACCCGCGGCGTGCGGGTCGTCCAGGTGCCCACGAGCGTGCTCGGCATGGTGGACGCCGCCCTGGGCGGCAAGACCGGCATCAACACCGGCGCCGGCAAGAACCTCGTCGGTGCCTTCCACCCGCCGGTCGCGGTGCTCGCCGACACCGACGTGCTCGCCGGGCTGCCCGACGCCGAGTTCCGCGCCGGGATGGCCGAGGTCGTCAAGTGCGGGTTCATCGCCGACGAGGCGATCCTCGACCTGCTCGAGGCCGACCCGACCGGCCGCCGCGACACCGAGGAGCTCATCGAGCGCGCGGTCCGGGTGAAGGCCGACGCGGTGGGGGAGGACCTCTACGACACCGGGGTGCGCGAGTTCCTCAACTACGGGCACACCCTGGCCCACGCCATCGAGCGGGTGGAGGACTTCGGCTGGCGGCACGGCGAGGCGGTCGCCGTCGGCCTGGTCTTCGCCGCCGAGCTGGCCGGGCAGGCCGGGCTGCTGACCCGTGACGAGGTCGACCGGCACGCCCGGCTGATCGCCGCGATGGGGCTGCCCACCCGCTACACCGGGGACTGGGCGCGCATCCAGGCCGTCATGCGGGTGGACAAGAAGGCCCGTGGCGCCTCGCTGCGGTTCGTCGTCCTGGACGGGCTCGGCACCCCGCGCATCCTCGCCGACCCCGACCAGGCGTGGCTCGACGCGGCATGGGCCGCAGTCGCTGCATGACCACCCGCCCCGCCACCCCGATGGAGGCCACCGCGTGACGATCCAGGTGCTCAACGGCGCCAACCTCGGCCGCCTCGGCACGCGGGAGCCGGCGAAGTACGGCACGACGACGTACGCCGAGCTGGTCGAGCTGGTCACCACCGCCGCCGACGAGCTGGGCCTGGAGGTGCGGGTCCGGCAGACCGACGACGAGGGCGAGCTGCTGCGCTGGGTGCACGCCGCCGCCGACGCCGGCGACCCGGTGGTGCTCAACCCGGCGGGCTGGTCGCACACCTCGGTGGTGCTGCGCGACGCGCTCGCGATGCTGACCGCGCCGCTGGTCGAGGTGCACATCAGCAACATCCACCAGCGCGAGGAGTTCCGGCACCACTCCTACGTGTCCGCGGTCGCCGACGGCGTGATCGCCGGGCTCGGGGTGCAGGGCTACGTGCTGGCGCTCCGGTGGCTCGCGGCGCAGGGCGTCTCATGAGGTACGCGGAGCGCCGGCAGCGGCTGCGGACGACGGCGGCCGAGCGCGGGCTGGACGCCGTCCTGGTCACCGAGCTGCTCAACGTCCGCTACCTGACCGGCTTCACCGGCTCGAACGGGGCGCTGCTGCTGCGCGCCGACGGTGACGACGTCTTCGGCACCGACGGCCGCTACACCACCCAGGCCCGCACCCAGGTGCCCGACGTCGAGCTGCTGGTCGACCGCGCCACCGTCGCCGCCCTGGCCGGGGAGGCGGTGCGTCGCGGTGCGGGGACCATCGGCTACGAGAGCCACCACGTGACCGTCGACGGGCTGCGCGCGCTGGAGTCGGTGCTCGCCGACGCCGCCACGGGCGGCACGGTGCCCGAGCTGACCAGCGTGCGGCGGGCGGTCGAGGCGCTGCGCGTGGTCAAGGACGACGACGAGGTCGACGCGCTGCGCCGGGCCTGCGCGGTCGCCGACGCGGCGCTGGCCGAACTCGCCTCCGAGGGGGCGCTGCGGCCCGGGCGCACCGAGCTGCAGGTCGGCCGCGAGCTCGACGCGCGGATGCTGGCGATGGGCGCCGAGGCGCCGTCGTTCGAGACGATCGTGGCCACCGGCGCGAACTCCGCCATCCCGCACCACCGGCCCGACAGCACCGAACTGCGGCCCGGCGACTTCCTGAAGCTCGACTTCGGCGCCACCGTCGACGGCTACCACTCCGACATGACCCGCACCGTGGTGCTGGGGGAGCCGGCCGACTGGCAGCGCGAGGTCTACGAGCTGGTCGCCGCGGCGCAGGCCGCCGGCCGGGCCGCGCTGGCCGTCGGGGCCGACGTGGTCGCCGTCGACTCCACGGCCCGTGACGTCATCGCCGCCGCCGGCCACGCCGAGCACTTCCCGCACGGCCTGGGCCACGGCGTGGGGCTGGAGATCCACGAGGCGCCGGGCATCGGCCAGCTGGGCGCGGGTAGGCTGGCCGCCGGCATGGCCGTCACCGTGGAGCCGGGGGTCTACCTGCCCGGCCACGGGGGTGTCCGGATCGAGGACACGTTGATCGTCACGGACGACGAGCCCGAGTTGTTGACCCTCACGAGCAAGGAACTGCTGGTCCTCTAGATGGCTACCACCAACGACCTCAAGAACGGCATGGTCCTCAACCTCGACGGCCAGCTCTGGGCCGTCACCGAGTTCCAGCACGTCAAGCCGGGCAAGGGCGGCGCCTTCGTCCGCACCACGCTGAAGAACGTGCTCTCGGGCAAGGTCGTCGACAAGACCTTCAACGCCGGCACCAAGGTCGACACCGCCACCGTCGACAAGCGGAACATGACGTACCTGTACAAGGACGGCACCGACTTCGTCTTCATGGACGGCGAGACCTACGACCAGATCCACGTCCCGGCCGAGACCGTCGGCGGCGGCGCGGACTACCTGCTGGAGAACACCGAGGTCGTCGTCGCCGTGCACGAGGGCACCCCGCTCTACGTGGAGCTCCCGGTGACCCTCGAGCTCGTCGTCGAGCACACCGACCCGGGCCTGCAGGGCGACCGCTCCACCGGCGGCACCAAGCCCGCCACGCTGGAGACCGGCGCGCAGATCCAGGTGCCGCTGTTCGTCAACACCGGCGACAAGCTCAAGGTCGACACCCGGGACGGCCGGTACCTCGGCCGCGCCAACTGACGCTGCTCTCATGGCTGCCCGAACCAAGGCGCGCAAGCGCGCCGTCGACGTCCTCTACGAGGCCGACGTCCGCGGCAGCGACCCGCTGGAGCTGCTCCGCGAGCGGGTGGCCCTCGCCTCGCCGCCGATCCCCGACCACGCCATCCGGCTGGTCGAGGGAGTGGCCGAGCACGCCGTCCGCATCGACGAGCTGATCGACCGGCACGCGCACGGGTGGTCGATCGACCGGCTGCCCGACGTCGACCGCGCGATCCTCCGGATGGCGGTCTTCGAGCTGCTGTGGGTCGACGACGTGCCCGACCCGGTGGTCATCGACGAGGCCGTCGAGCTGGCCCGGTCGCTGTCGACCGACGACTCGCCGGCCTACGTCAACGGCGTCCTCGGCGCCATCCTCGACGCCGAGGTCCCCACCGGCTGAAGCACGCTCGCCGAGGGCCCACTCCGAGCATCGGGGTGGGCCCTCGGCGTTCACGGGTCCTGGCCTGGTCGTACGACCATCGGCCACTGGTCGGGCACTGTTCGTGATCACCAGGGTGAGCGGGCATCCCGACCCCTGGAGGACAGATGAGAACGCCCGTACCCGCTCGGCGCCGCTGGCGCGCCGCCGTCGTCACCCTCGCGCTCGCGGTCCCGCTGCTGGCGCTGACCGCACCGGCCCAGGCCGCGTCGTCCAAGGCCTGCGAGGGCGGCGGCTACCGGCTGGTGGACGTCGGCACCCAGCGCGTGCTGGCGCAGGCGACGGACCGGGAGACGGTCACCACGCTGCCCGCCGGGGGCCTCGGCGACCGGATCCTGGTGCAGGGCCGCTACAACCAGTACGTCGTCCGGACCGCCGACTTCGCGCTGTTCGACTACGCCTTCACCGGCGCCCCCAACCGGCTGGACATGACCGGCGGCCGGTTCACGCCGGTCTTCGCGAGCAAGGTGCCCGACCACCGCGGCCTGACCCTCGGCGGGGACCTCACGGTGACCCTGGAGGAGGAGGACCTGGTCATCGGCCGGGCCGGCGCCGGGGTGTCGATGAAGATCCAGTCCAAGGACTGCGCGCAGGGCGGCATCTTCCAGATGGAGCCCGAGCGGGGCGACGGCACCCGCACCCGGATCGTGCACACCCTGGCGACCGGCGCCGGTGCGGTCACGCCGTTCTACTTCGACAACCCGAACTTCCGCGCCCGGGCCGGACAGTTCCTCGGCTCGCAGTGCACGAGCGTCGAGACCGGCCCGCCGAGCCGGTTCTGCGTGCAGGTCTCCCCGCGGGTGAACATCGGCAACGACGCCTCGCCGCGCTTCGTCGCCCGCGACAGCGCCCAGGTCGCCGAGCGGGTGGACCAGCCCGACTGCGGCGCTGCGGCCGCGCCGGACGCCGACCACTGCGGACGCGTGTCGGTGTGGGACGTGGCCAGCGGCGGCCGCATGGGCTTCGTCACCGGTGAGGACGCCGTCGAGGTGGCCAACCCGCCCACCGACTGCGTCTCGGACTGCCAGGCGCAGAACCGGGTGCGCGGCCGGCTGGCCGTCCTGGGGCACCCGTTCCCGGTCCCCGACGCGAGCCGCCTGACGCCGCCGGTGTCGACGTCGCCGCTGCCCGCGCTCACCGCCCCCTGAGCCCGGGACGGCGGCACCGCTGGACGTGCAGGGCCCATCGGCTCAGCGCGGACCGGGGACGGCACCTCGCCGCGGTGTCGTCCGGTGGGACGACGGTGTCACCGCGGGGTGCGGCGGCGCTCCCAGTTCGGGTTGACCTCGTCCTCGTCCTCGTCGCCGCCGAAGCCGACGACGCTCTCCATGCCGGGGGACAGGACGCCCCACTCGATGAGCCGGCTGGTCAGCTCGTCGGGGCTCATGTCGTAGATGATCGCCAGCGACTTGAGGTCCTCGGCCCGGATCGAGAGGACCTTGCCGTTGTAGTCATGGCGCTGCGCCTGGATGGTCGAGGCGTACCGGGCCAGCGGACCGGCCTCGTCGGCGGGCAGCGAGCCCAGCGACTCGAGGTTCAGCACGATCTTCGTCGTCGAGGTGACCGCGGAGCTGGGCCGCGGGTCGGGCAGCAGCTCGGAGACCGGGACGCCGTAGAAGACGGCGAGCTCGGAGAGCCGCTGCACCGTCACGGCGCGGTCGCCGCGCTCGTAGGAGCCGACGACCACGGCCTTCCAGCGGCCGTGGGACTTGTCCTCGACTCCCTGGAGCGAGAGCCCCTGCTGGTTGCGGATGGCTCGGAGCCGGGCACCGAGGGCCCGTGAGTAGTCGGTGCTCATCGCTTCCTGCTCACTGTCCGTCGTCGCGGGCGGGTTGTCGTCACGGAGCGTACTGGTTGAGCGGGTCCACCGACACCCGGACACTCGTCCGGGTCAGCAGGTCCCCGATCGTGCCCCTCCCGGCGCGTCGCGGGTCACATCGCGGCGTGCAGTACGGTCGACGCCGGTCCGACTACTCCTTTAACGACCCGTCCCGTGAGGCGGGGAAGGAGGCCTGATGGCCCGCCCGACCGAGCCTGCCCTCGGCGACGCACCGTCGCCGTCCGCAGTCCTCTCCGCCGCCGACGTCACCCGCGTGGTCGACCGGATGGCCCACCAGATCATCGAGCGCACCGCCGCCTCCGGCCCGGAACCGGACGGTGGCCTCGCCGACGTCGTCCTGGTCGGCATCCCCACCCGCGGCGCCCCGCTGGCCCGCCGGCTGGCCGCCCGGATCGAGGCGTTCTCCGGCAGCCCGGTCGACGTCGGCACCGTCGACATCACGCTGTACCGCGACGACCTGCGGATGCGCGGCGTGCGCGCGCTGGAGGACACCGTGCTGCCCGAGAGCGGCATCGACGGCCGGCTCGTCGTCCTGGTGGACGACGTCCTGTACTCGGGCCGGTCGGTGCGGGCGGCGCTGGACGCGCTGCGGGACCTCGGCCGCCCGCGCGCGGTGCAGCTGGCCGTGCTGGTCGACCGCGGCCACCGGGAGCTGCCGATCCGCGCCGACTACGTGGGCAAGAACCTGCCGACGTCGCGCAGCCAGTCGGTGAAGGTGCGGCTGGCCGAGACCGACGGCGTGGACGAGGTGCTGGTGACGGAGGGGGCGGCGTGAGGCGACAGGGAGTGGGCACCGCAGCGAGCCTTGCGAGCGAGGAGCGGAGCGACCGCGGAGCCGGACAGGGGAGCGGAGCGTGAAGCGCCACCTGCTGGAGGCCGCCGACCTGGACCGCGCCGACGCGACGCTGGTGCTCGACACCGCCGCGCAGATCGACCAGGCGCTGGCCGGCCGCGAGGTCAAGAAGCTGCCGACGCTGCGGGGCCGGACAGTGGTCAACCTCTTCTACGAGGACTCCACCCGCACCCGGATCTCCTTCGAGCTGGCGGCCAAGCGCCTCTCCGCCGACGTCCTCAACTTCTCCGCCAAGGGCAGCAGCGTCTCCAAGGGGGAGAGCCTCAAGGACACCGCGCTGACCCTCGAGGCGATGGGCTCCGACGCGATCGTCGTCCGGCACTCGGCCTCCGGGGCGCCGCACCGGCTGGCGAACTGGGTGCGCGGCAGCGTGGTCAACGCCGGCGACGGCACCCACGAGCACCCGACCCAGGCGCTGCTGGACGCGTACACCATCCGGCACCGGCTGGGCCGGCTTGAGGGCGTGCGGGTGGCGGTCGTGGGCGACGTGCTGCACAGCCGGGTGGCCCGCTCCAACGTGCGCCTGTTGCACACCCTCGGCGCTGAGGTGACCCTGGTCGCGCCGCCGACGCTGCTGCCGGTCGGCGTGGGCAGCTGGCCGGCGGAGGTCTCGTACGACCTGGACGCCGTCCTGCCCAAGTCCGACGTGGTGATGATGTTGCGGGTGCAGGCCGAGCGGATGAACGCCTCGTACTTCCCCAGCGCCCGCGAGTACAGCCGCCGCTACGGCCTGGACGCGCACCGGATGGGGGCCCTGGGCGACGACGCGATCGTCATGCACCCGGGCCCGATGAACCGCGGGATGGAGATCGCCGCCGAGGTGGCCGACTCCGTCCGCTCCACGATCGTCGAGCAGGTCGCCAACGGGGTCTCCGTGCGCATGGCCGTGCTCTACCTGCTGCTGGGAGGCGCCCCCTCATGAGCGTGCTGATCAGGGGCGCGAGGCCCTACGGCGAGGACGCCGCCGACATCCTCCTCCGGGACGGCCGCATCGCCGCGGTCGGCGAGAGCCTGTCGGCGACCGGCGCCGAGGTGGTCGACGCCGCCGGGCTGGTCGCCCTGCCCGGCCTGGTCGACCTGCACACGCACCTGCGCGAGCCCGGCCGGGAGGACGCCGAGACCGTCGAGACCGGCAGCCGCGCCGCGGCGCTCGGCGGCTACACCGCGGTGCACGCCATGGCCAACACCGACCCGGTGGCCGACACCGCTGGCGTGGTCGAGCAGGTGTGGCGGCTGGGCCGGCAGGCCGGCCTGGTGGACGTCGTCCCGGTGGGGGCGGTGACCGTCGGGCTCGCCGGCGAGCGGCTGGCCGAGCTCGGCGCGATGGCCGACTCCGCCGCGCGGGTGCGGGTCTTCTCCGACGACGGGCACTGCGTCGCCGACCCGGCGCTGATGCGCCGCGCGCTGGAGTACGTCAAGGCCCTGGACGGCGTCGTCGCCCAGCACGCCGAGGAGCCGCGGCTGACCGTGGGCGCCCAGATGCACGAGGGCGACCGCTCCGCCCGCCTCGGCCTGACCGGCTGGCCGGCCGCGGCCGAGGAGGCGATCATCGCCCGCGACGTGCTGCTCGCCGACCACGTCGGCGCGCGGCTGCACGTCTGCCACGTCTCGACGGCGGGCTCCGTGGAGATCATCCGGTGGGCCAAGTCGCGCGGCGTCCAGGTGACCGCCGAGGTGACCCCGCACCACCTGCTGCTCACCGACGAGTGCGCCGAGGGCTACGACCCGGTCTTCAAGGTGAACCCGCCGCTGCGCACCGACGCCGACGTCCAGGCGCTGCGCGCCGGCCTCGCGGACGGCGTGATCGACGCCGTCGCCACAGACCACGCACCCCACGCGGTCGAGGACAAGGAGACCGAGTGGTCCAGCGCCCGCCCCGGGATGCTGGGCCTGGAGCAGGCGCTGTCGGTGGTCGTCGCGACGATGGTCGAGACCGGCCTGCTCGACTGGCGCGGCGTCGCCGACCGGATGTCGGTCCGGCCGGCCGCGATCGGCCGGCTCGACGGCTCCGGCCTCCATGCGCAGGGCCGCCCGCTGGCGCCGGGTGAACCGGCCAACCTGCTGCTGCTGGACCCGGGCACCCGCGCGGTCGTCGACCCCGCCGCCCTGGCCAGCCGCAGCCGCAACAGCCCCTATGCCGGCCGGGAGCTCCCCGGCCGGGTGGTCGCCACGTTCCTGCGGGGCGAGGCGACCGTTCTGGACGGAAAGGCAGTCCGGTGAGCGCCGGCGCGGCGAGATCGGCGATCTCGCACGCTGTCGGCGGGCAAACCGTGCGAGATCGCCGATCTCGCCGGGGGATGGACGGAGAGGCTCAGAGGTGACAGAAGCGCTGCTCGTCCTGGAGGACGGGCGCACGTTCCGGGGCGAGGCCTACGGCGCGGTCGGGACGACGCTGGGCGAGGCGGTGTTCGCCACCGGGATGACCGGCTACCAGGAGACGCTGACCGACCCCAGCTACGCCCGCCAGATCGTGGTGATGACCGCCCCGCACATCGGCAACACCGGGGTCAACGAGGAGGACGACGAGAGCCGCCGCATGTGGGTGGCCGGTTTCGTCGTCCGCGACCCGGCCCGCCGCCCGGCGAACTGGCGCGCCACCGGCACCCTGGACGACGAGCTGGTCGAACAGGGGATCGTCGGCATCAGCGGGATCGACACCCGAGCGCTGACCCGCCACCTGCGCGAGCGCGGCGCCATGCGCGCCGGCGTCAGCAGCGAGGGCCTCTCGGCCGAGGAGCTGCTGACCCGGGTGCGGGCCTCGGAGAGCATGACCGGCGCGGACCTCGCGCCCGCGGTCACCGCCAACGACCCCTACGTCGTCCCGGCGGTGGGGGAGAAGCGGTTCACCATCGCCGCGCTCGACCTGGGCATCAAGACCGCCACCCCGCGGCACCTGGCCGAGCTGGGTGTGGAGACCCACGTGCTGCCGGCCACCGCGACCGCCGAGGACCTCCTCGAGCACGGCCCGGACGGCGTCTTCCTCTCCAACGGCCCGGGCGACCCCGCGGCCGCCGACTACGCCGTCGCGGCGGTGCGCGGCGTGCTCGACGCCCGCCGTCCGCTGTTCGGCATCTGCTTCGGCAACCAGATCCTCGGCCGCGCCCTCGGCCTGGGCACCTACAAGCTGCGCTTCGGCCACCGCGGCCTCAACCAGCCGGTGCTCGACCGGGTCAGCGGCACGGTGCGGGTCACCAGCCACAACCACGGCTTCGCCGTCGACGCCCCGCTGGACCGGCCGACCGACACCCCCTACGGGCCGGTCGAGGTCAGCCACGTGGGCCTCAACGACGACGTCGTCGAGGGGCTGCGGCTGCTGGAGGCGCCCGCGTTCAGCGTGCAGTTCCACCCCGAGTCCGCCGCCGGGCCGCACGACGCGGCGCCGTTGTTCCAGCGGTTCGTCGACCTGATGGAGGCGGCCCGCGGCGGCGGGGACGCCGTCAGCCCGCCTCCCGTCGTGGAGCACAGCACGGGAGAGAAGGCCTGACATGCCCAAGCGGGACGACATCCACCACGTGCTGGTGATCGGCTCCGGCCCGATCCTCATCGGCCAGGCCGCCGAGTTCGACTACTCCGGCACCCAGGCCTGCCGGGTGCTCAAGGCGGAGGGGCTGCGGGTCAGCCTGGTCAACAGCAACCCGGCGACGATCATGACCGACCCGGAGATCGCCGACGCCACGTACATCGAGCCGCTGACGCCGGAGTTCGTCGAGAAGGTGATCGCCAAGGAGCGCCCTGACGCGCTGCTGGCGACCCTCGGGGGGCAGACCGCGCTCAACATCGCCATCGGGCTCTACGAGAACGGCGTGCTGGAGAAGTACGGCGTCCGGCTGATCGGCGCCGATGTCGACGCGATCAACCGCGGCGAGGACCGGCAGATGTTCAAGGACATCGTGCGGTCCATCGGCGCCGACGCGCCGCGCTCGCGGGTGTGCGCCAGCGTCGAGGAGGCGCTGGAGACCGCGGCCGAGGTCGGTTACCCGGTCGTCATCCGGCCCAGCTTCACCATGGGCGGCCTCGGCTCGGGCTTCGCCACCGACGAGGCGAGCCTGCGCCGCATGGCCTCCCACGGCCTGGCCGACTCCCCGGTGCACACCGTCCTCATCGAGGAGTCGGTGCTCGGCTGGAAGGAGTACGAGCTGGAGCTGATGCGCGACCGCAGCGACAACGTGGTCGTCATCTGCTCGATCGAGAACGTGGACGCGATGGGCGTGCACACCGGCGACTCGGTGACCGTCGCCCCGGCGATGACCCTCACCGACCGCGAGTACCAGCGGATGCGCGACGTCGGCATCGCGGTGCTGCGCGAGGTCGGCGTCGACACCGGTGGCTGCAACATCCAGTTCGCCGTGAACCCCGCCGACGGCCGGCTGGTCGTCATCGAGATGAACCCGCGGGTGTCCCGGTCCAGCGCCCTGGCGTCCAAGGCCACCGGTTTCCCGATCGCCAAGATCGCGGCGAAGCTGGCCATCGGCTACACCCTCGACGAGATCACCAACGACATCACCGGCGTCACCCCGGCCGCCTTCGAGCCGACGCTGGACTACGTCGTCGTGAAGATCCCGCGGTTCGCCTTCGAGAAGTTCCCCGGCGCCGACCCGCGGCTGACGACGACGATGAAGAGCGTCGGTGAGGTCATGGCGATGGGCCGCAACTTCCCCGAGGCCCTGGGCAAGGCGATGCGGTCCACCGAGACCAAGGTGGCGGGCTTCTGGACCGGCCCGGACGACGGGCGCTCCGCCGCGGAGCTGATCGAGGCGCTGCGCACCCCGGTCGACGGGCGGCTCTACGTCGCCGAGGCCGCCCTGCGCGCCGGCGCCACGGTCGAGCAGGTCGCCGAGGCCAGCGGCTTCGACCCGTGGTTCGTCGACCAGATCGCGCTGGTCGGCGAGGTCGGCGCCGAGGTCCGCGACGCGCCGTCCCTCACCGGGGAGCTGCTGCGCCGCGCCAAGCGGCACGGTCTGTCCGACCGGCAGATCGCGGCGCTGCGGCCGGAGCTGGCCGGGGAGGACGGCGTCCGGAGGCTGCGCCGGCGCCTCGGCGTGCGGCCGGTCTACAAGACCGTCGACACCTGCGCCGCCGAGTTCGCCGCCCGCACGCCGTACCACTACTCCTCCTACGACGAGGAGACCGAGGTCGAGCCGCGGGAGAAGCCGGCCGTGCTAATCCTGGGCTCGGGACCCAACCGGATCGGCCAGGGCATCGAGTTCGACTACTCCTGCGTGCACGCGGTGATGGCGCTGCAGGACGCCGGCTACGA
Organism: Geodermatophilus sp. SYSU D01176; assembly: GCF_054050015.1. NCBI lineage: Bacteria > Bacillati > Actinomycetota > Actinomycetes > Geodermatophilales > Geodermatophilaceae > Geodermatophilus > Geodermatophilus sp. SYSU D01176. The sequence goes on from NZ_JBJGYN010000002.1 coordinate 243,807, forward strand.
GGCGGTGATGGTCAACTGCAACCCCGAGACCGTCTCCACCGACTACGACACCGCCGACCGGCTGTACTTCGAGCCGCTGACGTTCGAGGACGTCCTCGAGGTGGTCGAGGCCGAGCGGGCCGTCGGCCCGGTCGCCGGGGTCATCTGCACCCTGGGCGGGCAGACGCCGCTGGGCCTGGCGCAGCGGCTGAAGGACGCCGGCGTCCCCGTGCTGGGCACCGCGCCCGAGGCCATCGACCACGCCGAGGACCGCGGCGCGTTCTCCCGGGTGCTCGCCGACACCGGGCTGCTCGCGCCCAAGCACGGCACCGCCACCGCCTTCGCCGAGGCGCGGGAGATCGCCGCGGCCGTCGGCTACCCGGTGCTGGTCCGGCCCTCCTACGTGCTCGGTGGGCGGGGCATGGAGATCGTCTACGACGACGCCACGCTCGAGGCCTACATCGCCAAGGCCACCGACGTCTGCCCCGAGCACCCGGTGCTGGTCGACCGGTTCCTCGAGGACGCCGTCGAGATCGACGTCGACGCGCTCTTCGACGGCTCCGAGCTCTACCTGGGCGGCGTCATGGAGCACATCGAGGAGGCCGGCATCCACTCCGGTGACTCGGCGTGCGCGCTGCCGCCGATCACCCTCGGGACGGCCGACCTGGTCCGCATCCGGCAGGCCACCGAGAAGCTCGCGGCGCGCATCGGCGTCCGCGGTCTGCTCAACGTGCAGTACGCGCTGAAGGACGACGTCCTGTACGTGCTCGAGGCCAACCCGCGCGCGAGCCGCACGGTGCCGTTCGTCTCCAAGGCCACCGCGGTGCAGCTGGCCAAGGCCGCGGCGCGGATCGCGGTGGGGGAGTCGATCGCCGACCTGCGCACCGCCGGCGTGCTGCCGGCCACCGGCGACGGCGCGGACCTGCCCGAGGACGCCCCCATCGCGGTCAAGGAGGCGGTGCTGCCCTTCCACCGGTTCCGCACCGTCGAGGGCCACGGCGTGGACACCGTCCTCGGCCCGGAGATGAAGTCCACCGGCGAGGTCATGGGCCTGGACACCGGCTTCGGGACGGCGTACGCGAAGTCCCAGGCCGCGACCTACGGCGTGCTGCCCACCGAGGGCACGGTGTTCGTCTCGCTGGCCAACCGGGACAAGCGCTCGGCGATCTTCCCGGTCAAGCGGCTGGCCGACCTCGGCTTCCGGGTGCTGGCAACGACCGGCACCGCGCAGGTGCTGCGCCGCAACGGGGTGGCCTGCGAGGTGGTCGGCAAGTACAGCGAGGGCCCGGGCAACTGCGTCGAGCGGATCCTCGCCGGGGACGTCGACATCGTCGTCAACACCCCCTTCGGTGCCCCGGGCAACAGCGGGCCGCGGCTGGACGGCTACGAGATCCGCACCGCCGCCGTGGCCGCCGGCATCCCCTGCATCACGACGGTCCAGGGGATGGCGGCGGCGGTGCAGGCCGTCGAGGCGCTGCGCCGCGGGGACGTCGGGGTGCGCAGCCTCCAGGAGGTCCACGCGGCGTTGGCCTCGCACCCATGAGGGCAGCGGAGGGGGGGGGGGGGGGGGGGGGGGGGGGGGGGGGGGGGGGGGGGGGGGGGGGGGGGGGGGGGGGGGGGGGGGGGGGGGGGGGGGGGGGGGGGGGGGGG